>JABDQT010000309.1 GCA_013042165.1 Kiritimatiellales bacterium
ATACCCGCCTCCCGGGGGGTGCAGGGACCGGGACTCACGAGTACCTTTTCAGGATTGAGCGCAACGGCATCCGCGACGCTTATTTCGTCGTTGCGGAACACGCGCATTTCCGCACCCAGCTCGCCGAGATATTGCACGAGGTTGTAGGTGAAGGAATCGTAGTTATCTATCACTAAAATCATATCAGCATCCTGATCTTAAGCCACGGAACAACACGGATGAACACTAAGCATCTTCCGTGTTAATCCGTGTTCATCTGTGGCTACTTTCCTTTTCTAGCAGCATGGTAGTGCTTGGCGAGCGCCAGCGCCTTCATCATGCCGCGCGCCTTGTTGCGTGTTTCCTCGTATTCGTTGAGCGGTACGGAGTCCGCGACGATCCCCGCCCCGGCCTGAACATAGGCCTTGTTTTTGTCGAGGATGACCGTGCGGATGGTGATCGCCGAATCAAAATTACCGTTATAGTTAAAGTAGCCCACGGCACCGGCGTAGGGGCCGCGCTTGCTCTTTTCGAGCTCAGCAATGATCTCCATCGCGCGAATCTTCGGTGCGCCGCTGACGGTTCCAGCCGGGAAGGTCACCCGCATCACATCGTATTCATCGTGCTCGTCGGACAGATGCCCGGTCACATCGGACACAATATGCATCACATGACTGTAGCGCTCGATCACCATCAGCTCGGGGACTTTCACGGAATTAAAGTCGCAGACGCGGCCGATATCATTGCGCCCCAGATCCACCAGCATGATGTGCTCGGCGCGCTCCTTCGGATCGGCCAGCAACTCCTTTTCAAGCAACTGATCCTCCTCGACGCTTACCCCTCGCGGGCGGGTCCCGGCGATGGGACGCACCTCGACATGCTTATCGGTGCAACGGACATGGATTTCCGGTGACGTACCAACGATGGCGCTATCGCCCATATCAAGACAGAACATGTAGGGGGAAGGATTAATCGTGCGCAGGGCACGGTAGACATCGAGCGAGTCCGCTTCATTTTCCACTTCAAAGCGCTGGGAAATCACGGTCTGTATAACATCGCCGGCGCGGATGTATTCCTTGGTCTTTTCGACCATCTCGAAAAACTCTTCCTTGGTCGTGTTTGATTTGGGCTCCAGCGGTTCTGCATCGATATGCGCATCGATCAAGACACGGTCAAGCGGGGCTTGCAGCGCCTCGAGAAGCTCTTCGATCTGCGCCACGGCCTTGTCGTAGGCTTCGTTTGGATCGCCAATAATGTGGGCGTTGGCCACAACCTTCAGGCGGTGCTGAACGCGATCAAACACAATCAGTCCATCGGTCACCATGAACACCATGTCGGGATTGCCAATCTCATCGTTTCCAATCACCGGCACCCGGGGCTCAAACTGCGAAATCAAATCATATCCCAGAAACCCGACCGCACCTCCCACGAAGCGAGGCAGCGAGGGATCGTCCATCACTGGATGGAATTGCGACATGTGGGTCTTGAGGGCATCCAGCGGGTCGATATCCTCAATGACCCATGGCTCACCCCCCTCATGGGAAATTTCAACCCGCCGGCCGTAGGCGCGGATGATCGTGCGCGGCGTGCCGCCGATAAAAGAGTAGCGACCAATGTTTTCACCCCCTTCGACACTTTCGAGCAGGTAGGTGTGCGAGGCATGATCGCGTTGGCGCAAATGGCTGCGGACACGCTCATAGGCCGAAACCGGTGTTTCCTGGTCGGCCAGCAGCTCTTCCCATACCGGCACCAGGTTCCCCTGCTTGGCCTTTTCAAGGAATGTTTCTCTATCAGGTACAATCGCCATGAATCTTCACGTGGGTTAAAAGGCAAAATAGTAGCTATTCCGCTTTACACCGCAAGCTCAACCTTTGAGCTTGAGCAGAATCTCCATGGAGATCCGTTGCATTTTCTCAGCGCGCTCCTCGCTGTCGGCTTCATTGTAGCAGCGGAATTCGGGTGCGTTACCCGACGGACGCATGTGCAGCACTTCGGAGGACTCGAACGTGACGCGCAACCCATCGGTGCGATCAATTGACTCAACACTTCCGAAAGCTTCGCCAAAGGCCTCGTCAATGGCGGAAACCTCTTCAAACCGCCTGATAATCCTGGCGCTTTCCTCGGTCGGAAAATCCTGGATGCGATCGCTGGCAGTGAAGCGCTGGGGCAATCCCTCCAACAGGGCCGAGATGGGTTTTCGTTCCTGGATTGAGAGCAGAATGATGCTCAGCACCGGCAGCACGGCATCGCGTGTCGGCAAGGCTCTAAGCATTTTTCCGCCGACCGGCAAATCGCTGTTGATCAGAAAACCGCCGTTGGCTTCGTAACCCACCACCTTTTTACATCCGGCAAAGGACGCATCGATCATCGAAGCCACCACAAAAGGCGAACCGATCCGGGTGCGGCGAATATCCGCAAACCACCCGCACTTTTCCAGCGCGGTATTGCAGCTGACCGGCGTACTGACGGAATCGGCTCCGAGATATTTGGCAGCCAGAATTCCCGCCACATCGCCACGCAGCCACGTACCGTACTCATCGCTGACCAGGGGACGATCGCTATCGCCATCGGTGGAAAGAATCACATCAAATCCGTTTTCGGCCGACCATTCCTTTGCCAACTTGGCGTCCTCCTCGCGGATGGCCTCGGTATCGACCGGAATGAAGGTATCCGAGAAGCCGAGCGGCGTGACATCAGCTCCGAGCCCGGAAAAGATTTCGATCAGCACATCGCGGCCCACAGCGGAATGCTGGTAAATCCCGATCTTCTTTCCCTGCAGGCAACCTTTCGGAAAAGTACGGGTATAGCGGTTTACATAGTCGATCCGAGCATCGATATTTTCTTCTGGCAGCTCAAAACCCTTGTCGCTGAAGATGGACTCTTCGACCTCAACCACCTGTTCCCGGATTTGTTCCTCATCATACTTGAGGATCTCTCCGGAGCACTTGTTGAACTTGATGCCGTTGCGATCGGCCGGGATATGGCTGCCGGTAACCATAATGGCCGGAGCGTTGTTTTTCAGCCCATACAGCGCCACAGCCGGCGAGGGAATACGCCCGCAGTTTACCGGCACATATCCCATATCTTCGGCCGCCTTGGCGACAGCGGCCATGATCCGGCCGGTGCTGGGACGCAGGTCGCCGGCGATCGCCACGGACTCGCCGCTTTTCTTCAGTTCACCGTCCGCCTCCAGATACTGAAGGAATCCCTTGGTATAGGTGTAGCAGACCTGATCGGTCATTTCCGCAGCCAGTCCGCGGGCCCCGCTCGTGCCGAACTTGACACCGCTCTGCTGCATCAGATCGTTGATTTTAATTGTCGTCATAGTTTTAAGTATTAGGTTTTAGGTGTTAAGTATTCTGCATCCGTATTGCTTACTGCGTATTACGCATCTTTTAGCGCCCCAATCCCCAAGCAATACGTAATACGCATTACGTAGTATGTTACGCATCCATATTTTCAAGCGTAGTCGGATTGTCGAGATCGATTTTGCGATAGTAGCAGTTGCGCGGCTCGCCTTTGGCGTTCTTTGTATGGCAGATGCCGCCGCGATTTGGTCGCACGATGAACAGCAGGGAGTTCTGCTCGCAGTTCACATAGGCTTCCAGCAGTTCAAAGGTTTCGCCGGAGGTCAGGCCCTTGATCCACAGCTCCTGTCGTGACGAGCTCCAAAGCACCAGCATCTTGCGCTTGAGCGATTCCTCGAAAGCAATCTGATTGATGTAGGCGACCAAAATCACTTCCCGGGTATCAGCATGCTGCACAGCCACCGGAATAATGCCTTTAGTTCCTTCGACCGCTTTTTCAAGCTTGTTCCAATCCAGTGCCAGCTCCAACCCTTCTTCCAGTTCCTTGCTCATCATTCCCGTCCTTTCGAGTCATTAGAAAATGCAGAGTCTAACAAACCCAACCAACGGGCAAGTCGAAGTTTAAACAAACAGGCGATCCAATCGCTCACACACATACATGTTTACGGCAAGATATACTTGTATAACACTACGTATTTCAACAAACTGCAAAGAGTGAAAACAAATAAACTTAAATTGCTGCCC
>JABDQT010000312.1 GCA_013042165.1 Kiritimatiellales bacterium
GGATCTTACCGTCCTTTGATTTTTCTTTCGCCCTTTTACGGCCCACCCAGCCATTCTCCGCCGTCATGCCCTCGGGCGGGTTATCCAGTTCGAGCTTCATCCCTCTGCCGCGGTTTACTCGACCCGCAAACATAATCCGCTTCGTCTCGCCCAGCGGTATAGTGATAAATCCGGATTGGGGAATTTTCGCATCGAATGAAACGGGCGGTTTTTCAGAGATGGGAGCCAGTACGAGCTCCTGGGCAGGAACGAGATGGCGATAGAGAAAGGCCTGCATCTGGTCATCGACCGGCACGGCCGGCCGCCGAACCGGCTTGCCGTTGACGATCCCCATCCCGCTGATTTCGGGACTCACCAGCTTGCCTTGAATTTCTTTCGGAGCGGTGATCGTAAAGCGGGCCATATCCGAGCCCTCGGGAATCATGGATTCACTCATCGTGAATCCCAACGGGAGTTTTTCGGCACTCAGGATGATTTTATCCTCATAGCCTTCCTGCCGGGAGGCACGCACCGTGAATGCCGCAGTGCCGCCGGGTGCGATATGCAGGCCGGAGGGTTCCATGCGCAGCTTGAAGTCGGGATTCGCATCGCTGATCCGCAGGCGGTAGCCATAATCATTTCCGCCCTTGGACTGGGTGTCCCCGATCTCAACGTGGTACGTCCCCGTTGCCGGGAGTTCGTACAGCAGATAGGAATCGGCATGGTGCGTAACGAGGCCGGCGCCCAGGTGCAGATGCGTGGCATCCTTGTTGACGTAATCGTCGTTGCGCACGGGGCGCTCCAGACCGGGACCGGTGAGCGTGATCACGGAGTCGAGCGGCGAGTTAAGCCGCCGCGCAGTGACTTCGATCGAGACCATGGCGCCTTGGGTTCCCTGAAAGCTAAACCGATCAACATCGCCTGGCTGCTGAATACGGCCATTGATCAAGAGTGGCTTTTCGACCCTCTGCGCCGTGTCGGGTGCATCATTGGGTTCCGCCTCGAATGCCTCGGGCGTATCGCCGATGGCAAAGGGCATCTGGTTCGACCGATACCCCTGCTTCTTTACGGAGACGCGGCGCACTTCAAAGCCGTTGTTGGGTAGTTTACCCGTCAGACTCGTGCTTGGCAGATTCTTTCCGCTTAGCGCGATATCGACAGCTCTCCCCTGACGGGCACCCAGCGGAAAGATGCTGGTAATAAAGGGCAGTTCGCCGACCGCAATGCGATAGATGAAGTCTTCGCGACCGCGATAAATCGAATCGCGGATTGAGAGCGTGTAGGTCCCCGTCTCCGGCACATCGAAAAAGAGTACCGGATCGGGATTGAACTTATAATCGTCCTGATAGGCCACCTCGTTGCCATCCGCATCATAGAGTGCCACCACAGCCTGGAACCAGCCGGGTACCGCATCCGCCAGATAGGGAATGATCCGGCGCGCGCCGACATCGACGACGATGGACTCGCCCTTGTTGACCTTAAAATGAAAGTGGTCGATGTCGCCGGGACGCACCTGCCCGTTGATGACGGAAGGCACCGGTACCTCCTGCAATTCTGGACTCATGTGATCGTCATTGGGTTCGGCTTCGCTGACTTCCGGCAGGGTGCCCACCTGAAAATAGATCGGATTGGAGAGACCGGCCGGCGTGTAGACCCGCAGCTCTCGTTCGCCGGGCGGCGCGTTCCTGCTGATCGTGACCGTGACGCGCAGGCGATCGGAAATCTGGGGATTGAACTGCTCCTTGGGGTCCATCTTGTAGGCTCGTTGCACGGCTTTTTTGTCGTTGATGTCCACACCTTCGGGCAACTCGGCAAGCGCCAGCTGTTTTTTGGCCCGCTCGATTCCTTGTTCGAGCTTGGTCAGTTCCTTGCCTTGCTTGTCTTCCATTGCGGCCTGCGCGTTCGCAATTCGTCGATAAAACCGCCGGAGCGTTCTCGGTTCATATTTTATGGAGTATTTTTCGATATCAACCTTTACCCCTTCGCCACTGACAAACACATTGGTTGCTCCGTCAAGGTATTGCCCGCCGATCATCACCTCGAACGAGGTGCCCTGCCGGCCGCCCGCAGGAAACGCATAACCAATATGGGGTTCATTGGCCAACACCGGCAACGCCAGCGTTATCCACCCCGCCACGGCAACCCATTTGAAGATCGTTCTCATGACATGATTTCCCGTAAACGGCCGCCCATCGTCACACCATCGGCCTCCGTCGGGCAGACCCGCACATCGAGGCCCTGCGGATGAGGCAGTCTTGCATTGGTGTCGATTCCGAGCTGCTCATAGACGCTTCCGATCAGATCCCATGGATAGACCGGCCGTTCAGCCACTTCCATACCCCTTTCATTGGAGGAGCCGACCACATGCCCGCCCTGGAATCCGCCGCCGGCAATAACATGGCTGAAGCATTTTCCAAAGTGGCTGCGCCCGCCGTTCCACGGGGCATCCCACTGGACTTTCGGGCCGCGGCCAAACTCGCCGCCCCACCATACGATGGTGCTGTCGAGCAACCCGCGCTGGTGAAGGTCATCGAGCAGGGTGGAAAATCCACGATCCATTTCCGTGAGTTTGTTGTTCATGATATCGAAATGCTTCTTGTGCGTGTCCCAGCCCCGATAGTTGATGGTGATATAGGGCACACCGGCCTCTACCAGCTTGCGGGCAATGAGGCAGGAGGCACCGAACTCACTGCGACCATATCGTTCGCGCAGTTTTTCATCTTCGGTTTTGATGTCGAAGACTTTTCCGGCATCGCCGAGAATGAGTTCATAGGCCTGCTCCTCGCACACGCTCATCTGCTCGAAGACGGTATTCCCTTTCATCTTGGCACCATAGGTTTCGAG
>JABDQT010000314.1 GCA_013042165.1 Kiritimatiellales bacterium
CGCGCGGTCATATGGATTCCTGACAAAAGTAAACTTGTAGGCGGAATCATTGAAGGTTTGTGAAATATAACCTTTCTCCACTAGCCGGGCGTAATCCATGTGACAGAAAGTTACCGGGCCATGACCAGCAAACCGGTGTTTGGCCAGATGCAGACTTTTGAGTTTAGGTACATCCATGGCCTGCCAAATACTGGTTCCGGCTGTTTTTGGAATCCAAATAAAAACCGCATTGGGGCGGCCTTCCATGCGAAGGCATTCCCTTCTGTAGGGAATCTTCGTGTAATCGAGGAGTGCGCTTGCCGCCAGCCTGAGCTTCTTCCTCATGGCGCCTGCCTCTCGGATGATTCGACGGGTTGCACCGGATTCTGGGACTGGTTCTTCACAATATAGGCTGGCCGGTTTTTAACCTCGTCATAGATGCGGGCGACATACTCGCCCACAAGGGCAATGGCCACAAGAATGAGGCCGCCGAGTCCGCTGACAAGGATGACGAGCGTGGTGAAACCGGTGAATGCGACTTCGATGCCCATCAGGCGCTTGGTCAGGAAATAGAGTGCCAGCAAAAATGAAGCAATGGCGGTGATCAGGCCGATTCCGCCGAGCAACCGGATCGGCTTGTAGGAAAAGCTGAGCACGCCGTCGAAGGCATATTTGAACAAGCGCTTGAAGGTCTGCTTGGGGGTGCCCGCCACACGATCATCGCGCGCATATTCAACGAATCCCTGCTTAAACCCAACCCAGCTGTAGAGGCCCGGCAAGAAGCGGTTGCGCTCAGGTAGATGATTGATTTCCTCCACGGCCGCGCGATCGAGCAGGCAAAACACCCCGACGTCTTTGGGGATCGGAAAATCAATGGCGTAACGAAAAAAGGTGTGGAACAGCTCGAAGCCAGCACGTCGGAGCCCTTTTTCCGACCGGTCCGAGCGGCGCGCAAACACCACCTGATGACCGGCCTGCCATGACGCGATCAGCTCAGGGATCAGCGAAGGCGGATCCTGCATGTCGGCATCCATCACGACCACGGCATCACCGCGTGCGTGAACAATGGCGGCGGTGACGGCCGCCTGATGACCAAAGTTACGGGAAAGATCAACCCATTCGATTTCCGGAATTTCAGCTTTGGCCTGCCCGACTATCTCCAGGGTGCGGTCGGTGGAGCCATCGTTGACGAGCAGGAGTTCCCATGGGAGTTCCTGCTTGCGCATGATTTCGGTCGCGGCGTCGATAAAACTACGGACACCCTGTTCTTCGTTGTAGACGGGGGCGACGATGCTGACGGTCGGTTTGTTCATAAGATTCCAATTATGAATAGTGAAGTATGACAGATGAAAACGGATCTCCGATGGTTTGGATTTAAAAGAGGGGATTTCAAGCCTGCGAATGCATTTTTTTCATAGCTCATCTTTCATCCCTCATATTTTCTGCCGGAGGGATGTAGGCAATTCCGTAGCGCCCCGCCTTGCCGTCCGTACGGCGCGGCCACGGAACAATCAGGTCGGATTGCTCCCTGAGTTCCGGATAGCGTTCGGTGAGATCGGGAAATACTGCGGACAACGCTTTTTGGCTCTTGCTTTCCTGATCCCGCGATTTAAGCCAGACCACCATGGCACCTTTTTCCTGCACCTGCTCTTCGGAAAGGTAAGTAGATCGTTGCAGGTTTCCTCGTATCATTACGGCGGCTTTGTCGTATCCATAATGATTGACGATACCGCCAAGGAATTCATCACTTATCACATAATCCAGCGGTACTGTTTCTTTTTCGTGCCAGCGCGATTCCACGGCCTGTGCCAGGGCCTGGCCGGGATAATTGACGCGATGCGGCTTGTTGCGAATGCGTGGACCGAGTCCATAAGTGACGGAGTAGCCTACAATGAAAACGGTCGACATGATCGCGATGGCACCGAGGGCCGTGCGCGGAAAGCGGTCGAGCCTGCAAGATGGCACAAGCCAGAGTCCAATGGCCAGCGGCATGGGTGCCGCCCACATGGTGACGGGCTCCATGCCGGTGGCTAGCGAGAGGGCGGCGATGGCAATAAAGGCCCCGATACCCAGCGCCATCGCACCCGGAATTTTCTGGGATTGCCCGAGTGCTCGTTTGATTCCCATGATAGAAACAATCAGCAGGGGCGCAAGGATGGCGGCCTGAGTCAGCAGGAATTCAATAGGTCGCCACAGGTGTTGTCACCAAAGGGCCTGCTCGCCGGCACCGCGCCTTAGGCCATAGGTGATGGTGATCCATTCGTGGTTCATCATCCAGAGCAGGTGCGGCAGGAATAGCAGGATGGAGACCGCACCGGCTAAATAAAGACCCGGTGAACGGACTGCGGTTTTTAATTCCCCCCGCGCCACCCATGCCGCAAAGAGCGGAACCAGCATGAACACCGCAATGTATTTGGTGAGGGCGCCAAGGGCAACACAGACCCCCAGACCCAGCCACGAGATGCGCCGTTTATTTTGCACGGCGTCAATGCCGAAATACCACCCCCAGGCCCAGAAGGGCAGCTGCATGTAGTTCACATTGAATTCGACGCTGATGAATTGATAGTAATAAACGGTGTCCAATAACAGCACGGCGTAGAGTGCCTGCTTTCCACTCAGACTAAGCAGGCGCCCGAGGCGGTATATCCCCAAACCGGCCACAACGATGCAGAGCTGGCTCAGCAGATACAGGCCTCCGTCGTCAAGCAGATTGGTGAAGAGTTCGGCGGCCCACGCGCTAAGCGGCGGATGCTTGTCGTAGCCCCACGCCCACTGCGATCCCCACATCACCGCTTCGATGCTGTCCAGCGGCAGGCAGGTATTGCAGAGCAGAGGGATGATCGTCCATGCGAGCAGATGGTAT
>JABDQT010000321.1 GCA_013042165.1 Kiritimatiellales bacterium
GCACCCTATTATGACGACGAGGGCAATCTCCAGGCCCAGCTTTACGGGGGATATGCCAAGGTACTCGAAAACGGCCTCGCCGACGTGACGAATCTGCGGATCGATGTCTATCAGAACGACCGCGTGGCCCTGACGATCTTCGCGCCGCACTGTTTTACACAGGTTGTCGGCGGTGACGGGGCAAAGAGCTTGATCGTTTTTTCCGATGGCGACGTGCTCATCGAAATGACGGAAATGTCGATTATTGGCCAGGGCTTTCGTTTTTCATCAACCGACAATCGCTTCGAGATTCTGCGCGATTCCAAAGTGCTTTTAAAGGAGTCTGCGCGGAAGATGGAGGAGATCGAGCTTTGAGCCGAAACCTGTCATTGCTTCTCTTTTGCTGCGTGTTTCTGGTTGCCGCCTGCTCCAGAAATGAGTCGGTGGAAGCGGATTCTTCCGGCGCATCAAACGAGGTTCGGGAAGTCGCTGGGGATTCCTTCGCCGTACCGATGGCGGAAACCAATGTCGTGGATCGCTTGGCTCAGCCGGAAGAAGCTTCTTCGGACGGTGATTTTACCCGGCTCATTCGGCGTCTGGATGAGATGAAGTCGATCGAACGCCGGGAGGGACAAGTCCTGATGACGGGCGAGCGACTGGTTTTTGATTATGATCGGCGGGATGTGCGCATGGAGCAGGGCGTGGTGGTTGCCGATGATCAGGGTACGATGACAACGGAATCCCTGATCGGCCGGTTTTCGATTTCCAATACCGTGGAGTTTCTCGAGGCGGAAGGCGGGGTGTCGATTCAGAGTTTGGATCGGACGGCCGCCTCCGGCAAGGCTCTTTACGATTACCGGAATGGTCGTATTCGGATGGAGGAAAAAGCGAGCGTCTCTGTGGGCGGTAACAGGCTTTCCGGGGAGCAGATCGAGTTTTGGGTCACGCAGGACCGCCGGCTGATCTGCGAGCCGAATGCCCTGCTGGTGATTTCCGGGGCATCCGATCTGACCATCGGCGAGTTGCCGGAGCGCATCGGGAGCACGACGGAGGTTCGCGCCGACCGGGTGACCTACGATCAATCCAGGGCCGAGGTGCGGGTGGAAGGCAATGTTCGTCTGCGCGATACCCGAGCTGCGATGAACTGCGCGAAAATCCGCTTATTCCTGAAAGATGCCGGCGAAATTGATTGGATAGAAGCGGTTGATGAGGTAATAATACAAACAGAAGACAGAAAGGCGCTGGCCGACAGGGCGACCTATCACGTGGGTGAAGGAAAATTCACGCTGGAGGGGGACCCGAAGGTAAAGCTTGGACTGAATATAATGACCGGTGACCGGATCACATTCTGGCATGAAACGAAGCGAATGGTGTGCGAGCCCAATGCGCGCGTTTTGTTGCAATTGGACGAGGAAACCCGAGCAAAATTCCTGAAAGATTTGAAAGAGTAAATGGCATCTGCAGATACCTATCTGATCCAGACCGAAAAACTGGTGAAGGCATACAAGGGCCGAAAGGTCGTGCGCGAAGTGGAAATCAATGTCAAGGCTGGCGAGATCGTCGGTCTGCTTGGACCGAACGGCGCGGGGAAGACCACAAGTTTCTACATGATTGTCGGTCTCGTGCGCCCGACGAGCGGCAAGGTCTATTTTAACGGGAAGAATGTCACCGGCACGCCCATGTACAAACGGGCACGCATGGGCATGGGCTATCTCTCGCAGGAACCTTCTATTTTCCGCATGCTGAGCGTGCAGGACAATGTCATGGCGATTCTTGAAACGCTTCCGATTTCGGCGCGGGAGCGCAATACGCGCCTGGAGCAGTTGCTGGAGGATCTGAAAATCAGCCACCTGGCCAAACAGAAGGCCTATACCTTGAGCGGCGGCGAACGCCGTCGCCTGGAAATTACGCGTGCGCTCGTGACCAACCCATCCATCATTCTGCTCGACGAGCCGTTCAGCGGGGTGGATCCGCTGGCTGTGAACGATGTGCAGGACATTGTCAGGGACTTGCGGAACAAGGGTTTGGGCGTATTGATTACAGACCATAATGTGCGGGAAACACTGGCCGTGGTCGACCGCGCCTATCTGCTTTGCGAGGGGCAGGTACTCAGCGAGGGCGATAGCGATTTTTTAGTAAACGACGAGGTGAGCCGCGAGCTCTATCTGGGTCCGCGGTTCAGTATGTAGTACTAACGAAAGGAGCAAGCCATGCAGGTAAGTATCACAGGACGCCATGTCACTGTAACCGACAACGTTAAAACTCATGTCGAGGACAAGCTGGAACGGTGTTTGGGCGTGTTCCCGCGGATAGAATCCATCCACGTCATCCTGGACTCCGAGAAGCGCCTTCAGGTTTCTGAAATCGTGATCCAGGGAGGCAACCATATCCGTATCTCCGCGACGGAGAAATCCGAAAATCTGTATGATGCGATCGACCGCTCGATCGAGCACGCCGAGCGCCAGATGCGCAAGCAGCACGACAAGGTCAAGGATCACCACAAGTAAAAGCCGCAACGTTCATCAGGAGGTGAATTGTGTCCATTACCGTTAGAACGCTATGGGAAGAGGGAGCCGAAAAGTTATCCCTGAGCATTATCGTCGGCGAGGGAAACCTGGACCGCAAATTGGCGGAAACCGCCATGAACCGGCCCGGTCTGGCGTTGACCGGCTTTTTCCAGTATTTCGCAAACCAGCGTATGCAGATTTTCGGGTTGGCGGAATTCACCTACCTGAAGAGTCTTTCGCAGACCGAGAAAATGAAGCGCCTGAAGGAGCTCTTCGATCAGCAGATACCTGGCATCGTCATTACCAGAAACCGCAAGGCCCCCAAGGAAATTCTCGAGTTGGCGGAACAGTACAAGGTACCCGTACTCCGCACACCTATGGTGACCATGAACTTCGTGAACGAATGCACGGTGCTGCTTGAAAAGCTGACGGCGCCGTATGAGCGGGTTCAGGGAACCACCATGGAGTTGATGGGCATTGGGGTATTGATCCGGGGCAAGCCGGGTATCGGCAAAAGCGAGACCGCGCTGTCATTGATCGAGCGCGGACATAGTCTGGTCTCGGACGACGTTACCGAATCGCGGTTAACGAGCCGCGGCCGCATAGTTTGCTGGGCCAGCGAGGTGACGCGATACCACATGGAAATCCGCGGTTTGGGCATCATCCATGTTCCGAGCCTGTTTGGTGTGGCCGCCATCCGGCGGCAAACGGAACTTGATCTGGTGGTCAACCTGACAAAACCCACCGGAAACGAAGACCGCACCGGAGTCTATCCCGAAACGGTCTCCATTCTGGGTGTCGATGTGCCCTCGATCACGTTACCGGTTCGTTCCGGACGCGATATGGCCAACATTGTCGAAGTGGCCGCCCTGAACCAGAAGCTGAAGGAACTCGGTCATGACGCAGCGAAAGAGCTTGATGATAAGATTATCAACCGGCTCACAAAAGGGCGAGTGAAGCATGGCTGAGGAGACCATTGTTAAGAAGTTCAAAGTGTTGAACGAATATGGCATTCATGCCCGCCCCGCGGCCTTGCTTGTGAAGGCTGCCGGAAAGTTTGATTCTGAAATTTTTATTGAAAAAGATGGCAACAAGGTGTCGTGCAAGAGCATCATGGGTTTGATGACAATCGAAGGTTATCCCGGCAGTACGATGCAGGTAACTGCATCCGGCTCGGATGCGCGGGAGGCCATGGACGAAATAGAGGAACTATTCGTCAATAAGTTTTTCGAAGATTAGGCCCGGTGACTGGAATGCAGGCTAAGAAAGAAGTTATCCTCAAAGGCGTAGGGGTCTCGCCCGGAATTGCGCTGTGCGAGGCGCAGCTGATCTCGTTCCGCACGGAGAAGGCCGTTCAGCGTGAGATTGCTGCCGAGGAAGTGCCCGGCGAAATTGCACGCTTTGAAGATGCCCTGATCACCACACACGACCAGATCAAGCATATCCAGAAGCAGGTGGCCGAGGTTCTCGGAGATGAACATGCCAGTATTTTTGATGCGCACATTCTGGTGGTGGATGACCGCACCTTCATTGAAGATGTCATCCGGACCGTCAAGAAAGACCTGATCAATGTCGAGCCGGTCTTGCAGGCCGTTGCGAACCGTTATGCCGACATGCTGTCCAAGGTGGAGGACTCGTATCTTTCTGAGCGCGCTGCCGATATCCGCGACGTAACAAAACGTATTATGGCCAATCTCGCAGGCGAATCGCTTGATCAGATGAAGAAGATCAAAAAGCCCTGCATTGTGGTGGCTCACGATTTATCCCCATCCGATACCGCCAACATTGACCGGACAATGGTAAAGGCGTTTGTGACCGATTTAGGAAGCGCAACCTCGCATACGGCCATCATGGCCAAGGCGCTTGAGGTTCCGGCCGTGGTGGGGCTGCATAATGTCACGGCGGTGGTCGACTCGGGGGATGAAATTCTCCTCGATGGCGCAAGAGGCCACGTATACATCAATCCCACTCCCGAGCGGATCGAGGAGTACCGCAAACGCGCACAGGATCAGGTGCAGATTCTGCAGGAACTCGATACCCTGCGCGACAAGCCGCCGGAGACCTTGGATGGCTATCTGGTGCCCATCACGGCCAACATTGAGCTGATGGAGGAGCTCGACGCTGTCGGCGCCCGAGGTGCGAAGGGGATCGGTCTCTTCCGAACGGAGTTTCTTTTCCTGAGCGGCAGCAGCCTGCCCGACGAGGACGAACAGGCCGAGGCCTATTCAAAGGCGGCGCAAGGCCAGTATCCTTCGCCTGTGGTCATCCGTACGCTGGATCTTGGTGCGGACAAGCTCCCCTCGGGATTCCAGGCGCCCGATGAGATGAATCCTTTTCTCGGCGACCGGGCCATACGCCTTTGCCTTTCCCGGCCCGAGCTGTTCAAGACACAGCTGAGGGCCATCCTGCGTGCGAGCGCATACGACAATGTGCAAATCATGTATCCTATGGTTTCCTGTGTGCAGGAGGTCATCGATGCCAACGCGTTGTTGTGTGAATGTATGGATGAGCTGGACAAAGAAGGCATTCCGTTCAACAAGGATATCCAGATCGGAACGATGATCGAAGTGCCATCCGCTGCGCTGATCGCCGATATTCTTGCGCCGCATGTGAGTTTTTTCAGTCTCGGGACGAATGATCTGATTCAGTACACCATGGCGGTGGATCGTGGAAACGAAAATGTTTCTCATCTCTACAAGCCGACACATATGGCGATTATCCGGCTTATCGATCACGTCGTGAAGGTGAGCCATGAACACGGACTGTGGACCAGTGTCTGTGGGCAAATGGCCGCGAATCCGCAGTTGGTTCCGCTGCTTGTGGGAATTGGTGTGGATGAGCTCAGCGTGAGTCCTTCGCTGGCGCCGATGGTCAAGGATGTCGTGCGCAAGCTCTACTATTCCGATGCCGTCGAGCTGGCGCAAAAGGCATTGGTTTCCTCGTCGGCGGAATGTGTTGAAGAACTGTGCCATGCCATGATTAAGAAGATCGCCCCCGAGCTGCTCGAGTTTTCAGAGTAGCGCATCGAAACCAAGACGGCTTCACTTGACTGTTTCGGGAGGGGCTTTCTCCTGGAAAAGTTCCGCAACAAACTCCCGGCACACAATGATCTGCTGCCATGCAAAGGCATAAGCTGTTGCAATTTCCGGGACCAGCATGGATCCCAGTGTTGCGATCCGCGGCGGTCCCACCATGACCATCCACAGTCCGATGACCAGGACGTTCATCATGTAGATGATGGTATAGGAAAACAACCTGCCGTGCTCCTGCACATCCGGCTGATGCTCGGACAACATATGGATGGTAAAGGTGATGTGAAAAGACCAGGTGAGTCCTACGCCCGCTAGCCACCAAACCCGGTATGCTTCCACCTCGAACGTCAAGCCCGCAAGATAGTAGGCTGCAATGACTAGAAAGGTGTAGAAGGGAAAAAAGTAGGGCGCGAGCGTAATGACAAAATTGGTTTTGGACAGCTCGACATGCCCGCCGTTCCTGCTCACCTTCATTTTTCCGATACGACCGCCCATCATGAGGGCCCAGAGCGCGTGGGTCAGTTCATGGCCCAGGACATAGGTGCGGAACGGACGGGGCAGGATGAAGAAAACCAGCGTCCAGAGCAGAAAACCCGCCGGCAGCGCCAGGGCTTCCAGATCATTACCCATGCCGATTTCGAGCGAGTCCTGATAAAGCCTGTAGACAGCGAGTGATACCGCCGCGCACATGGGGATAAGTCCAATCCCTATCAGCAGTTTAATGAATTTCCTCACGCTGGGTCGGTATCCTTTACACGGGTGGGGGTTGCCGGATCTGCTAATTCATGGCCCGCAGGCGCTGCTCCATCTGGTCGGCATAGCGCTTGGCATCCATCGGCAGTCGTTTGTCGAGCCTGGCTTTCCGGTAGATTTCAATGGCCTCCGAAATGCGGCCTGTTCGCTGGAATCGGTCCGCGAGCGTAAAATAGGTTTCCGGCGCCGCACGTCCCGTATCGACCATCGACATCAGGAGCGGCTCCACTTCCGAGGTCTTGCCGGCCTGCTGCAGGAAAAAGATGTATGACGATGTATAGTTCCAGTTTTCAGGCACTTCCCCGGCGGCGGTCTCCAGCCATTGGAATCCCTCGGAGTCATTGTTGCGACAGAGCAGCACGCCGAGATTGTAAGCGGCCTGTGCCATGCGCGGATCGGCATCCAGTGCCGCACGTAAATACTGTTCAGCTTTGTCGAGGTGCTTGAACTCGGCTTCCAGCAATGCGAGGTTAAAGTTGACCATCGGGCTTTCGGGCTCGATGTTGAGAGCTTTTCGCAGCAGATCGTAGGCATTGGTGCTGTTTCCAGAGCGGGCATGAACCATCGCGGCGTTGATCATCGGTTGAATTACATCGTCCCGAAGCTCCATGGATTTGTTGTAGGCTGCCAGCGCCATTTCCGGTTCGCTTTTGCGGTCATGATAGATGCCCTGATTGTAGTGAGTCGACCAGCGGTCGGGCCAGATGACCAGAGAGTTCCAATATTCGGCATGGGCATCGTCGTAGGC
>JABDQT010000326.1 GCA_013042165.1 Kiritimatiellales bacterium
GAGGAAGACAGCTCCTATTGCGGCATGCTGTTCGCAAAAATCATTCAAACGCTGGAAGCGCGGGGGGAGCCTTGTTCCGAACAGGATCTGTGCCGATTGGTCGGCAAAGATGCGATGCGTTTTCCGCAGTTCACTCCCCGACCTGACCAGCTGGATCTCTTTTAATTCTAATCCCACCAGAAAGAAAAAATGAAAATAGCCTTCTTTAGTACGAAACCCTACGATCGAAAATATTTTGATCTGGCCAACAAGGACTTTGGCCACGAAATTACCTATTTCGAAACCCGCCTGACCCGCCAGACTGTCAAGCTGGCCGAGGGGTTTGAATGCGCCTGCGCCTTCGTGAACGATCAGCTCGATGCATCGGTGCTCATCGCATTGGGCGCTCAGGACACCCGGCTTATTGCGTTGCGCTGCGCAGGGTTTAACAACGTAGACATCAACAGCGCCAAGGAACTGGGCATCTCAGTGGTTCGTGTACCCGCCTATTCCCCCTATGCCGTGGCAGAGCACACGGTGGGCCTGATGCTGGCGCTGAACCGTAAGGTATACTGGGCGCACTCGCGGGTTCGTGAAGGAAACTTTTCTCTCGACGGGCTGCTGGGATTCGATATGCGCGGGCGTACCGCCGGCATCATCGGAACGGGAAAAATCGGGGAGTGTGTCATCCGCATCCTCAAGGGGTTCGGCTGCAAGGTTATCGCATACGATAAGTTCAGGAATCCGGCCTGCGAAGAGCTGGGAGTTGAATATGTCGAGCTCAACGAACTGTTTGAGCGTTCCGATATCGTCTCGCTGCATTGTCCCCTGTTCAAGGAGACCTACCACCTCGTGAACAACGACACGATCGCCCGCATGAAAAAAGGCGTAATGATCATCAATACCAGTCGGGGCGCGCTCATTGACTCGCGTGCGGCGATCGAGGGGTTGAAATCGGAAAAGATCGGCTACCTTGGAATTGATGTCTACGAGGAGGAGGGCGAAATCTTTTTCGAGGACAAAACCTTTGAAATCCTCACGGACGATGTCTTTGCACGCCTGACTACGTTCCCCAATGTGGTCATTACCGGGCACCAGGCCTACTTTACCCGCGAGGCGGTTTCGGCGATTGCCCAAACCACGCTCCAAAACATCACCGCTTACGAAAACGGCGATGAGCTGGAGAATGCCGTCAAAACGGACTAGTCGATGACCGTATGACTTGAATGATGAAAGCGGAGGCTGGGCGGTGCCTTATGAGTCACGCTCCGCAACAGCGCGATTGAGCTGGATTGTGAAAAGCTGTCGCAGACCGTTGTTCATAATTCAGATGTCATGATTCATCTTTCTTCTCATCCTCCAGCTCGCGCATGATCTGCTCGGCCGGGGTCAGATATTTCTTCTCGTTGTTGCATGCCTTGCAGCAGGGAACGCAATTGCTTTTCACACTCTTGCCGCCGCGCACGACAGGCAGGATATGATCCATGGTCAGCTCGCTTGCCGCAACATGGCCGCCGCAATAGTGGCACACGCCCTGGGCAAGCTGCTGCTTCCACCACGTGCTCTTGCGCAGCTCCTTGGCTTTTGCGCGCTCCCGTGCGACATGCTTCGGATCCTTATTGATATCAATCCAGTCGTCGTTCAAAACAATGCTCCGTTTGTCCCTGTGCGGTGCTCTTTGCTCCCAGATGCAGAAAACTAAACGGCGGTTTGCGGCGAATCAATGAAAAGGTTTCCTCCATGGGGAAAGAAGTTGCCGGGATATTGAACAAAACATAAGCTGACTTGGTCTTGATTCGGGAGGTTGATAATGAAAATTGCGATGGCAGGAGCAGTTGCGGCATTGGTGGCTCTGACCGCATGTGCCGAAGAGACGGAGCGTGTAATGGATACCAATAAAGTCGTCAAAACCGAATCCGAGTGGAAAGAACAACTTACCGACATGCAATATCATGTGACCCGCGAAAAGGGGACCGAGCGTGCCTTTACGGGGAAATACTGGGACCACAAGGAGCTCGGGATCTACTCCTGCGTCTGTTGCGGAACGGATCTGTTTCTCTCCGATACCAAGTTTGATTCCGGCTGCGGCTGGCCGAGCTACTTCAAGCCGATCAACGACGAAGTGATCACGGAACATCGCGATTCGTCGTTCGGCATGGTTCGCACTGAAGTTGTCTGTTCCACATGCGATGCCCACCTCGGTCATGTGTTTCCCGATGGACCTCCACCGACCGGTCTGCGCTACTGCATCAACTCCGCCTCCATCGATTTCCGCAAAGCGGATATCCCGCCGGCGGAAAAAAGTGCGGGAGAGTAGGCTCGATCGGCAGCAAATACCATCAGCATTAAACAATGTAGACAGCGTTTCCTATGAGTTTAGAGAACCTCTATTCGGCACGATTCTATTTTTGCCGTTTAAAGTCGCCGCGCTTGAGTCGTTCGCAATAGCGCTTGGTTTCGCGGGCCACGACGCCGGAAAGCAGGAGCAGGCCGATGAGGTTCGGGATGGCCATGAGTGCGTTGAAGATGTCGGCGATCGTCCAGATGACCTGGAGCCCGCCGACGGCACCGATGGTGATGCAGCCCACGTAAATCCAGCGGTAGACCGGAATCGCTTTTTCGCCAAAGAGATATTCCGCACAGCGGTCGCCATAGTATGACCAGGCAATGAGTGTTGAATAGGCGAAGAACACAATCCCGAATCCAACGAGATATTGCCCGTAGCCAAACAGACCTTTTTCAAAAGCGTGTGCCGTCAGGGCACTGC
>JABDQT010000001.1 GCA_013042165.1 Kiritimatiellales bacterium
GCCTAACTGCACCCATAACCAAAGCAATGGCTCCATCAAGTTTCATTTGGTTGACTAAATCATTCATTGAGCCAGCAGCACTTTTAACAGAAGCCCACAAATTGTCTTCTGCATGGGTATCAAAATAAGTCTCATCTGTTTCAGGATTCACGAGCACCACCCGATCGCCCTGCTTGGGATCAGGCATTTTGCCGTCACAATAGCGGGAAATCATATTGAGCACACGGTTGGCTACATTGCCCAAATCGTTGGCCAGATCGGAGTTATAGCGCTTCACAAACGCCTCTTCGGTGAAGGAGGCATCCTGCCCGAGCGTCATTTCGGCGATGAGAAAATAGCGGAAGGCATCCACGCCGTAGCGGTCGATCATCTCCATCGGATTGACGACATTGCCGAGCGACTTGCTCATTTTAGTACGGCCGGTCAGCCACCAGCCGTGGGCAAAGATAGATTGCGGCATCTCGACGCCCATGGCCTTGAGCATGGTCGGCCAATAGACGGTATGCGTGGTGAGAATATCCTTGCCGATCAGGTGGCAGGAGCATGGCCACCATTTACTGAACTGCTCGTCGTCGGACTGGTAGCCGACGGCCGAGATATAGTTGATGAGCGCGTCGAACCAGACATAGGTGACGAAATCAGCATCGAACGGCAGCTCGATGCCCCATGCCAAACGGGTCTTCGGGCGGGAAATGCAGAGGTCCTGCAACTCCTTGTTCTTGAGAAACCCGAGCGTTTCGTTGGCGCGAAAGTCGGGCTGGATGAAGCCGGGATGCTCCTCGATATACTCGATGAGCCAATCCTGATACTTGCTCATCCGGAAGAAATAGTTGGATTCGACGATGGAGTCGACCTTGCGCCCGCACTCAGGACAATTGCCGTCGACGAGATCCTTTTCGGTAAAAAAGCGTTCGCAACCGACACAATACCAGCCCTCATATTCGGCCTTGTAGATTTCGTCGCGATCAAAAAGCTCCTGCAGGGTCTTCTGCACAACGCTCTTGTGGCGCGGCTCGGTGGTGCGGATAAAGTCGTCGTTCGTAATCTCAAGACGCTTCCAGAGCTCCTGGAAGCGAATCACGGTTTCGTCGCACTGCTCCTGCGGGGTAATGCCGTTGGCTTCGGCCGCCTGCTGGACCTTCTGTCCATGCTCGTCGGTTCCGGTGAGAAAATGGGTGGGCACATCGAGCAGGCGGTGGTAGTTGGCCAGCACGTCAGCAAGAATTGTCGTGTAGGAGTGCCCGATATGCGGCTTGTCGTTCACGTAGTAGATCGGCGTGGTGACGTAATATTTTGATGGTTTTTCGCTCATGTCCTGATTCTTCTATGGGTTATGAAAATTGCAGTGGGCGATGATAAGGAGAACGCCGCAAGATACAAGCGTTGAATTGGGCGCCGCTCCTGTGCCAAGGTTGTCCGCATGAAATTCAGACCCTGCATCGACCTGCATAATGGACAGGTGAAACAAATCGTGGGCGGAACGCTCTCCGAGGGCCGTGAACCGGACACCAACTTTGTTTCCGACCGTTCGCCTGCCTGGTTTGCCGAGCTGTACAAAAGCGACGGGCTATCCGGCGGACACGTAATCAAACTTGGAGCCGGCAACGATGCGGCCGCACGCGAGGCCCTTGCGGCTTGGCCGGGTGGATTGCAGCTCGGCGGCGGCATTACCGCTGAAAACGCCGGGCAGTGGCTCGCGGCCGGGGCGGCTCAGGTGATCGTGACCTCTTATATTTTCAACAACGGGCAGATCGATGAAGCCCGCCTCGAAAAGCTCGTGGCCGAAACCGGCCGGGAGCGACTGGTGCTGGATCTGAGCTGCCGCAAGAAGGATGGCCGCTACCACGTCGTCGCCGACCGGTGGCAGACGTTCACCCGGACCGTCGTTAATGCGCAGTCACTCGAGCAGTTGTCCACGTATTGTGCCGAGTTCCTGATTCACGGCGTTGATGTAGAGGGTAAACAACAAGGCATGGACGAGGAGCTGATCCGGTTGCTGGCCGGACACTCGCCGATCCCGTGCGTCTACGCCGGCGGCATCCGCAGCCTTGAGGATCTCGAACTGCTGCACCAGACCGGTGGAGGCAGGATGGATGCAACCGTTGGTTCGGCCCTCGACATTTTCGGAGGTCCGCTTCCCTACAAAGAAGTCGTCGACTATTGCCGGAACAACTGAGATGGATTCACAGAACCCACGCCACAACAAGCCGATGCGGTAAAGAGTCGGCTCTCAGAGCCGATTCCCCCATTAAGCTTCCGTCACACAATCCATGAGTTGGTTTAAATAATCTCCCACCTCCGGGCTGTATTCCTCGGGTGCCCACCGGGCAAACTCTTTGTCGCTTTCGGGATCATATGGCCCGGGTTTTACCTCGAAAAGCACGGTGTCCGCCTCGAGTGCTGCAAAGCTGTGCCAGACGCCGCCTTCGATATCGATTCCGATCTGTGTGGAGCCCGCCTTGAGCTGTAGTGATTGCTCAACGGCACCCTGCTCGCTGAAGGTGAAGAACTGGATCGCTCCGGAAAGCACGATGATGCTTTCGGCGCGCTCGGGCACGTGGCGATGCGGCCGGATGTAACTACCGGGCTGAATGGCATTGAGCATGCGCTGCAGGGATGCCGCTCCTTCTTTATGAAGCGGTTGGATAATTCTTTTGCGTGGACTTTCCCGCGAGGCAACGACCACTGAAGAGATCAACACATCATCGATGGGAGTGACCTGTGTTGAAGCCGGCTTCAGCGCCATGGGATGGTCTTTATGTCGTTTCATTGAAAAACTCCTGCCGGGAAACCCCAATATAAAAAAGCCGCCCTGCTTGCGCAAGGCGGCTCTGCATTTTCCAGTGCTCGGAAAAATTAGAAGTCGTAGTTCAAACCAACCAGCAGCGTCGCATCGTTGTGTTTGACTCCAGCCGTCGGGCGACTGTCATATTCGTCGCGCAGCTCGGTAAAGATCGAGAGCTGCTCGCTAACCTTGCTCTTGACGCCGGTTACAAACAGGGTGGTGTTATCTTCCACGTCCTCGGCACGGGCATTGAACTCAGTGTTGAAATAGAAATCGGAAGCCTCGTTGATCTGCCAGGAATATTTCTCGGCAACACGAATAGTTGCATAGTCGTCATCCTTGCCGGCAACGCGCTCGAAGACCTCGTTCACACCAAGGCTGATGTCGAGTTTCTGATCATCGTCGTCGATGAAGTAATAACCGATGTTGGGACCGATACTCAGACGATAGCTGATATCCTTCAGCGCATCATGCAGGAGTTCGGTATTGATGGAAGCATAGAGCTTTCCGTCCAGCTTCCAGCGCAATTCAGCCTGTCCGCGGAGTTGCCCTTCCGTGGTGCTCTCAACGCCCGTGCCCGGATCTTCGGTTGTGCCGTATTCTCCATACAGGCTGGCGATCAAGTCCGTTTCTTCCGCGCGGCGCTCGCCCTTAAGGTTGGCCGTGTACAGGGTTTTTTCCGTGTTACCCGATTTATAGGTTACACCCGCAGCGAGGCTGCTCTTCCAGGTAACATTGGTATCCCCATCGGAAAAACCAATCATCGGAACTGCCATCAACACACTCAGGGCTACTGCTTTAGAATACTTCATATGCACCTCTCCTTTGTTTAATTAAAACCCGATTGGTACAGATATAACAAGGATTACGCAATCCGTAATTATTAAAAAACGACACATTATGATGTCTTGATTTATTCAAATCAAACACCTGAATTGGATCTCATTCGATATCTCAGACGGGATGTTTCGTCTTGTAGAGCATCCATGCGGCGAGGGTTTTGGCATCGGCCACCTGATTGGCGCGGATCATCTCGTCCATTTCCTGTTCGCTTAACAGCACGGTTTCGATGTCCTCATCATGATCGAATGCCGTATCGGTCTGTTCCATGACCTTTGCAAAGTAGACGTCGATGCGCTCGGTGCAGTATCCGACGCTCGGATAGATCGGGCCCAGTAGCTCCGCTGATTCCGCGACGCACCCCGTCTCCTCCCGGAGTTCGCGCAGCGCCGTAACCTCCTCCGACTCGCCGGGGTCGCAGTTGCCGGCCGGAAGTTCGAAACAGATCCGCTCCATCGCCTTGCGAAACTGCCGGATAAAGACAAAACGCCCGTCGGCCAGCTGCGCAACAATCGCTACCGCCACGCCATGCCGCACGATTTCCCGCACGGATTTCCGG
>JABDQT010000009.1 GCA_013042165.1 Kiritimatiellales bacterium
AGATCCATTTGCAGGATGACGCCGGCCAGCGAAGTGCGACGGATTTCCGGATCGGTAAACTCAGGGCTCTGTTCCAGTGTATCCCGGTCGTAGAGATAGATGCAGATGCCGTCGGTCACCCGTCCACATCGCCCGCGCCGCTGGCGGGCGCTGGCCTGCGACACCTGCTCGATCTGAAGCCCCTGCACCTGGGTGCGCGGATTGTAGCGGCTCAGGCGAACCAGTCCAGAGTCGATGACGTAATGAATGCCCGGAATCGTAATCGAGGTTTCGGCTACATTGGTGGCCAGAATGATGCGTCGCCGTCCGCCCGTTTTGAATACGCGCTGTTGCTCACCCATGCTCAGGCGTCCGAACAGGGGAAGCACCTCCGTATCCGGCCAATGCTGGCCTTCCAGCTTCTTGGCCGCATCCCGGATCTCGCGCTCGCCCGGCAGAAAGACCAGTACATCGCCGTCGGGATCCACATCCGAAATCCAGCGCATTGCGCGCAGAATATGGTTTGAAAGCTCTTCATCCTTGCCCGGCGGCAGGAAAAAATCCTCGACCGGATAGGCCCGGCCCTCGACCTCGATGACCGGTGCACCATCGAAGAACGAGGAAAATCCTTCAGCATCGAGCGTGGCCGAACTGATAATGATTTTAAGATCGGGGCGATAGGTCAGCAGGTTTTTCAGGTAACCGAGGATAAAGTCGATGTTGAGGCTGCGCTCGTGGGCCTCGTCGATGATCACGCAATCATACTGCAGCAGATGGCGGTCATTCCGGGTTTCCGCCAGCAGGATGCCGTCGGTCATGAATTTGATGATCGTTTCTTCGCAGGTGGAATCGTCGAACCGGACCTGGCAGCCGACGCCTTTGCCATAATCGGTTTTCATCTCCTCAGCCACACGTCGCGCCATGCCCGTTGCCGCAAGCCGGCGCGGCTGGGTAACACCGATGCGGCCGGCTTTCCCTGCTCCCGCTTCCCGTGCAATTTTCGGGAGCTGAGTCGTTTTTCCGGAACCCGTCGTTCCGCAGACGATCACCACCTGGTTTTCTTTGATCAGTTTTTGAATATCGTTCCGCCGCGACGAGACGGGGAGGCTGTCGGGATAATCGAGTTTCAATCTCACTTCAGCGCGTCTCTTTGCGCGCTGCACGGCTCTTGCATGCTCATCCCGCAGTTTGACGGTCAGCTGGTCGGCCGGTTTGCGGTCGTGGATGCGCTGTCGCGTGCGGCGCATCAGCGCATTCAACCGGGCACGGTCGCTCAGCAGCAACCCATCGAGCGATTGCTTGACGGTACTGAGAATTTCCTTTGTTTTCTGCTGATCCATGCGAGCCCGAAATAACGACACAGCGAACAGGTCAGTTCAAGAAAGAAGCATGGATAAGCAGAGGGCGCTCGGCTGATGAAAAGGTCGAAAGGAACGGGAACGTTCCGAATTAATGAAATTGTTGAAAATGACGGTGGATGAACGGCGGTAAATGGTGAATATTTCCTTTCGATGAATTCATGGAACCAATTATGAGCAGCGGCAAGAAACAGTTTACAAAACGCGGATCGGACTTTGGCCGGAATAAGAAACAGGCACGTACGAATGTGCATGCCTCGGGCACCAAGCCTTTGATCAAGGAGGAGTCTGAGTTGCCCGGGTTGCTGAAACAGACGAAAGAACCGCTGATTCTGGTTCTGGACTGCATACAGGATCCGCACAACCTGGGCGCCTGTCTGCGTTCGGCCAATGGCGCCGGCGTGGATGCCGTCATCATCCCGAAAGACCGTTCCGTACCGGTCACCCAGACTGCTATTTCGGTCAGTTGCGGCGGGGCAATACACACCCCGATTTTTCGCGTCACAAATCTGGCGCGCACCCTCGACCAGCTCAAAGAGCATGGAATTTGTGTGGCGGGCACATCGGATCACAAGGGAACCCGCAATCTCTATGAAGCGGATCTTACGGGGCCATTGGCCCTGGTGCTCGGATCCGAGGCGAAGGGCATTCGCGAGCTGACCATGAAAAAGTGCGATCTATTGCTGAAGATCCCCATGGCGGGTTTCGTGGAATGCCTCAATGTATCGGTTGCGACCGGTGTCTGCCTGTTCGAGGTGGTCCGGCAGCGCCAGGTTGGCGCGTGTTAAACAGGGAAAGGAATCTGATATGATCAAGCACATCGTAATGTGGACATTCAAGGATGAGACATCGGTGGATGACCGGCTCGAGATGAAAAGCAGGCTGGAGGCGCTGAAAGGCGTGGTTCCGACACTGCTTGAGATCGAAGTCGGCATGAACGTCATCGAAAGCGATGCGGCCAAGGACATGGTGCTCTATTCCGAGTTTCGATCGGTGGAGGATCTGCAGACGTATGCCACGCATCCTGCGCACCTGAAGGTCGTGGAATTCGTTAAGCCGCTTGTCTGCGACCGCGCCGTGGTCGATTATGAAGTATAAATTCTTCACCACGCACGTATTGATGAGCACAAAGGAAAGGATTCATCCCGTCGTTGCGTTCTTCAGCAAAGCGGGTCATTAAATGCCTAACAGCAATATAGTTTTGATCGGGATGCCGGCGAGCGGAAAAAGCACGCTCGGTGTGCAGCTGGCCAAGTGGCTTTCGATGGGGTTCATCGATACCGACCTGCTGGTGCAGGCGCGGGCAGGGGAGAGCATGCAGGCCTTTCAGGATGCCAACGGCATGGAGGCCTACCAGACGCTCGAATGCGAAACCGTAAAGTCGGTGGTCTGCGAAAACTGCGTGATCGCCACCGGCGGCAGTGCCATCTATTGCGACGGTGCGATGAACCATCTCAAATCCATGGCAAAGATTATATTCCTCGACGTACCGATGGATGAAATCAGGCAACGCATTGGTGATACCTCGCAGCGCGGTGTGGTCATCCGTCCCGATATGAATCTCGACGATCTCTACGCGGAACGCCGGCCGCTTTATCTGAAGCATGCCGATCTGGCGATCGACTGTTCAAACAAGCCGCAGGATCAATTGCTGCAGGAAATTCGTGCATCGGCGTAGGATCTTTACGCCGCAAAGATGCAGTTGACCCCTTCGACAAAACCACGCGCCCGCAGGAGCGGGCGGATAAGTTCGCGAACGCCGCGCTTGCCCACCATTGGAAGAATAAAACATCTGTCCGGTTCGGGGATGTCTTCGGGCTGGATGACGGGCGTCCTGCAGTTGAGCCGACGATCCTTGATGTCGATGTACTGCGTAATGCGTATTCCGTATTGCTCCAGCATGGCGACTCGCTTCCTCGTGACCCTTCCTGCGCCCCAGAC
>JABDQT010000085.1 GCA_013042165.1 Kiritimatiellales bacterium
ATTTTGACGAGCAGAGGTGGGAAGAAATTGATGGACTCGCGAATCGGTTGCTGAGTCTGCCGGAACTGGAACCGGAGGACACCTTCAACGGCAAACTTTTACTCGGGCAGGCCCTCTACCAGCAGAAAAAATGGGCGGACAGCGTCGAGCCGCTCACTTATGCGGCAAACAACACCGAGGATGAGCGCATCAAGCCGCGGTGCGAAATCATGATCGTACGCTCCCTGGTTGAATCCGAAAACTGGCCCGAGCTGTTTGTCTGGATTCCCCGCATCTACCGTACCGATTCCAAATATGACATTTCCCTGAACCTCACCCTGATGAAAGCGGGCAAGGCGCGATATGAGGAGGCCGGCCGAACAGAAGATAAGATGGATTATCTGAACGCCCTCATGCTTTATCGCATGGTGCTTCCTCGCGATGAACTCATCAACTTTGCCAAAAACCATATTCGAGGCCTGACCAGCAAGCTCGAGAGCGACATGAAAATCGGCATCAAGCAGTCGGTGGCCAACGAGCGAAAGGGCGAAATCGATGAAATCAAGGAGTCGATGAAGGTCCTCGACGATCTTCCTCCGTACGAGGAGGAAGTGACATTCCGGATTGGCCAGATCTATAAGGACGTCAAGCGCTATTGGGAAGGCTATGTGCTGTTCGACAAGCTCTACAATGAAGATCGCATGAGTGATATTGGCGAAGCGGCGATGCTTCAGTCCGTGCTGATTCTCTATGATGTAAAAGAGATCGAACGCGCTGAAGAGCGCATCATTGTTTACCTCAATGAGCAACCGGACGGACAGTATGCACGCACCCTGCTTTCCATGATGATGCGCGACAACCTGATTAGTCAGAGTTTCGGTAAAGTGGTCGATCTGCTCAAATACCTGGACACATTTCCGCCCACCAATGATCAGGATGAATTGAGTCTGCAGGCCGATCTGCACTACATGGGGGCATTTGGTTACTTCCAGCAGCGGGAATTCAAGCTGGCCGGCGACCAGTTCAGTATCATTCTCGATAAATATCCCAACAGCACCCATTTCAGTGATTCGCGGTATTTCCGCGGCATGACATTCATGCTGCAGGGCGACTATGCAAACGCCTTGACCGATTTCACGACCTATCAGGATAAATACGGTTCCGGCGAGCACTATGCGGCCTCCATGTTCCGCGAAGCAGTAAGCCTGTTTGGACTCGAAAATGTGATTGAATCCGAGAAGGTGTTCACCAAGTTCATCGACACCTTCCCGGAGGAGACCCTTATTTCGGAAGCGCACAGCATGCGTGGCGATATCGAGGCGGCCAAGGATGGACAGGATAATCCGGAAACACCGGAAAATGAATATGATCCCTACACGCTGGACCGTGCCCTCGCGGATTACCGCAAGGGAATCGACACGGCCACCACACCGCTTCAGGCATCGTATCCCGCCTTTCAGGCCGCCAAGGTTTTCAAGCTTGAGGAGAAGTGGCAGGATATCATTGATTTGATGAATTATTACATGGACCGCTGGGAAGAGATGGCCGATGTGGCTGAAGCCGTCTACTGGATCGGTCAGTCGCAGATCGAGCTTGGCCAGGTCGGGGAAGCCGTCAGTGCGTATGTGGATGCCATCGAACGCTTCGGCAACGATCCCGAGCAGCAGGGGGTCGACAAGATCATTCATAAACTCGTGATAGTGGCAAACGACTATCTCGAGGATGCAGAGCGCGAAGAACTGCTTGCCACGCTGGCGAGCAGACTGAGCGGTGTGGACGAGCGCATGGAAGTGTTGCGCTTGCGCCTGAGGGTGGCCGGTGCGCTGCTGCAGGGCGATGAGGCGAGCGCGGTGCTGGGGGCGGAGTTGAATGCGGCGGATACGGAGCTTGCCATCGCCACGCCTGTGGCTCTGGCACTGATGTGCGATGCCGCCGTCGAAGCCGGTGATGTCAATGAAATGCGCCGTTTGTATGACTATTTTCTAGCCACATACGAAGAGTCCGATCTGCTTTGGCATGCCTATCGTGCCAAAACCTATGAGCTGTTGCTTTCCGGTGATCTCCAGGGAGTGTTGGCGATCATTGATGAGGCGCAGGGCCTGTTTGGTGCGGAGTCTTACATGGGTTGGGCACAGCTGCTCAAGGCGGACACCCTGTTTAAACTGAAGGATTATGAAGAAGCGGAAGTGGCATTCAACATGGTGATGGGGGTTTCAGAATGGCGCGGCCCCATTTTTGCCGAGGCGATGTACGGCATGGGACAGTGCCGCCTTGCGCAGGGGGATCTGAAGGCTGCGCATTCCTTCTTCCAGCGGACGTATCTCCTGTTTAAAAGCTACGCGAATGGCGACTGGGCTGCCAAGGGCTATCTGGGCGCTGCGAATACTCTGGTCGAGCTGGGACGTAACGATGATGCCGTAAATACACTCAATGCCATGTTGGAGGATCAATACACCAGCTCCAACCCCCTGGCAAAAGAAGGGCGTGAGTTGCTCAAGAAATATGGAGGGCTATAATGTATAAAACAATCTGCATGCTATTACTTTCAGGAGTGCTCGTCGGCATTCAGTCCGTCCAGGCAGCTCCGCTGAAGGCGAAACTGGTGATGCCCGGTGATAAGTCCTGGGATGGAGTGGTTATCGGCCGCGACGGGGATTGGATTGAGTTTGCCACCGGTCAGTCGGCCCGGTCGATCCGCGTCGGTGCCAGCACCATCAAGGAGCTCGTTTTTGATGTCAAGATCGACAAGGAAAAGCTCAACGAAATGAACCGCAATCGTGAGTACGAGCGGGTCATCGCCGCGCTGGACCGTACGATCGAAACCTATGCCGATTACTTTGACATTCCGTCCAACCTGGTAGAATACAACATCCTGCTGATGGAGCTGTACTTCAAAACGGGAAACTATGAAAAGTCGTTGGCCATCTCATCCAAGATTTCCAGTGATGATCGGGATCCGGAACTGCAGGAAAAAAGCCGCATTTTTCAGGCCCTGGCCTTAATCGAAAGCGGCCGCGCATCCGAGGCGGAAGCGTTGCTCTCCGAATACGGCTGGGACGAAAACCTCGGCGATGACGCCCCGCCGGAAAAGCTTTATATTGCCGCCAAGCTGATGGTGCTGAAGGAAGAGTACAATGCGGCCATGGAACTGGTGGCCAAAATCATTGCTTTCAACAGTCAGAATCCCGACTGGATGCGCCCGGCGGAACTGTTTTGTGCTGAGGTGTACACGGAACTCGGTATGTACGAATCGGCCGAAGAGGTGATCCGGCAGATCGCCATGCTCTACAAGGATACCAGCGAAGATGATGAGGCGAAAAAGCTGCAGCTCAGAATTGAAAAGCTGCAGGCTGAAGAGGAATTGAATAAATCTTTAAACACTGAAGAAGCTTAACCGACAGAAGAAGGAGAGATAGAAATGATAAAAAAAATAGTTAAAACGGCGTTTTGCCTTAGTTTGCTGATGGGACCGGTTGCGTTTGCCCAGGATGCGGCGGAGGATGCGCCTGTCGCGGAAGCAGCTGCACCGACCGTTCAGAAAACCACACTCTGGCAGATGATCAAGCAGGGTGGCTGGGCAATGATTCCCCTCGGGCTGATGTCCACGGGAATGGTTTACTTTATTGTGCAGAACGGCCTCGCCCTGCGCGAAAAAGTACTGTTGCGTCCGGATATGATGCCCGACTTCATCGAGCTCATGAAGGAGAAGAAGCTTCTGGAGGCGCATACCGTCTGCAAAGAAAACGAAACACTGTTCACCTACGTTTTTGCTGCCGGACTGGAACGCTGTTCCACCAAGCGTGAGATCAACTTCGGCAAGGTCAAGGAAGCGATCGAGGAAGCCAGCACCGAGGAAGTCACGACCTATATGAAGCCGATCGACTATCTTTCGATCATTGGCGCCACGTCTCCCATGCTGGGGCTGCTGGGTACGGTATCCGGTATGATCAAGGCCTTCCAGACCATTGGTACACAGGGCATGGGCAAACCGGAAGTTCTGGCCGGTAACATTGGTGAGGCTCTGGTAACCACGGCGACCGGTCTGATTATCGCGATTCCGGCGATGCTGTTCTACTATTACTACCGCAACAGTTTCATTAAATCCACCGCAACGCTCGGACGTAACATCGGTGCATTGCTCGATACGCTTGAAACCGGCGAACTTCCGCTCGGATTCGAAAATAAAGGCGAATAGGTGGGACTCTTTGTTGAGGCCTTTGTGGAATCAATCCCTCCCAGGCGAGGTGTGAAATGAATATTAAACTACCAGCTCGAGAAGATGCCGCAGTCGACATGGCTCCCATGATTGACCTTGTGTTCCTGCTGCTCATCTTCTTTATGGTCGCATCGGTTGTAACGGAACTGGAAAAGGTGGAGGTTGAGATACCGAAATCGCAATACGGCAAGGTTCCCGATGATACCAAGGGGCGGATGATGCTGTCGGTGGATGCAAATAACCAGATCTATGTCGGAACGCAACCGGTTACGACGGAAGAGCTCAAGGCACTGGTTGATGCCGAGCTGGATCTCAATCCGGATACACGCATCCTCATCCGCGCCGATGAACGCGTCGAGTACAAAACCTGTAAAGAAATCATGATCGCATGCGGTGAGGTCGGCGCAACCGACCTGATCTATGCGACCTTCGAGGAATAAGCCATGAAGCTGCTTGATGACCTAATGAATAAAAAGGCGGAGCTGCAG
>JABDQT010000022.1 GCA_013042165.1 Kiritimatiellales bacterium
AGGTCGAGGCCCTCGGCTACAGGTGTAGGGCGGGGGGCCATGACCCCGCCGTTTTCAGGGTTGTCCGTATTCCGGCGCGCTGGGGACAGCACGCCCTACCAATTGCACTTCGGCATGGCGGGATAATCAGATGATCCCTTCGCGGGTGAGTTCGCGGAAGATGCGTTCGACCTCGGAATGGGCGGCTTCGATAAACTCCTCGTAGTCGACGGTTGCCTGGCCGGTGGGATCGGGGATGTCGCGGATATGTTTGGATTCACCGTTCCATAGGTATTCCATCATCCGGTAGGTCTTGTCTTGCGCCTGCGGGAAACGCTGAAGAACCGCGTCTTTCTGGTATTGCTCCATCACGAGGATAACATCGGCCTGTTTCACCAGCTTTTTTGTGAAAGGATCGGATTGGTGGCGGTGCAGGCTAAAGCGATGAATGCGCGCTACGTGCTTGACCACCGAGCTGGCCGAGCTGCCGCGGCGTGCCTGTACTCCGGCTGATAGGATGCGCACCTTTTTGCGCGAGTACGGATAGTGCTCCTTGAGATACTGCTCCATGTAGCCGTGCAGGTAGGCGCTGCGGGTGATGTTCGCCTTGCAGGCCACCACGATCGTAAATTTTTTGCTGAATAAACCCATGCGCGACAAGATAGGCGTTCTTGACGGGCGAGGCAAATTTGCGGATTGTTTTTTTTTGGAACGATCCATGGAATCCTCGGGAGACTCTTGTATGGTTCTTATGACTGATAGGGGATTCATGAAAACAAGTTTTAAAGTACTCGGTTTAATATTCGCACTGGGGTTGGTGATTCTGGTGTCGCTCCATCTGCTGATGCTTCGGGGCCTGACCAGAGCCATGCGCGAGGTGGTTCTGCCGCGCGTTCGGCAGGAGACCGGGATCGATGCGAAGGTCGGACGCCTTTCCATCAACCTGCCCAGCGGGATGCTGTTCCTGAACGATGTCGAGGTACGCAATCCGGAAGGCTTTCTGCTCGAAAACCTGGCTTCGGTGGAACGGGTGAAGGTGGCGGTCGATATACCCTCGCTGTTTAAACAAAAACTGATCCTCGTCAACGAGGTCGAAGTCGAGAACGCGCTGGTCAATGTGATCCGCAATAAGGCCGGCGAGATCAACCTGGATAAACTGCAGGAGGGATTGCCGAAACCCGCGCCGCCGTCGGCCGAGCCTGCTCCCGCAAAGGATTTGCCAAAGACCGAACCGGTGCCGGCGGCGGAACCGCCAGCGGATAAAGAGTCAAAGCCCCTGCCGGAAATCCTTATCGAAGCCGTGCGGGCCAACGCCACGCTGCGCTATGTGGACTTCAAGCTCGACGAACTCGACATTGCACTGGACCTGTCGGTCAAGGGGCAGGATATTTCGACCCGTCGTGCGCCGGATACGCCGTGGGGCGAGCTTGAGATTGCGGGTTCCCTCGGGAACGAGCGTGCAAGCTTTGTGACCGATCTCGACGTGAAGCTGGCGCCCGTGACGGATCCGCAGAGACCCTCCTTCGATCTGACCGGCAAGATTCTCGAGATTGATCCGGCTATCATGGATCGTATGTACAGCAGCCTGAATATCCGATCGGCCCCGTTCGGGCTCGATCCGGAGATCCACTGCCGGGCGGGCCAGTTTGAAAACTCGCTGATAGCGCTTAATCTGGAGAACATCGAACTCGAAGCCGGTTTGGCCGACAGTCTGGGGGGCATAGGTTCGATCGGATCACTGCGTTTCGTGGTGCCTTTGGAAGGATCCCTGCAGCAGCCGCGCATCGATATCCAGACCGCACTCATGTCCGCAATTGGCGGGAATACCCGCTCCGTACTGGATGCCTTCCTGAAGGGGGCGGCGGGGAAGCAGGCCGGCATGGATCAGCCCCCCGAGACGATGTCCGAGGCGGCGGTCGAGATTCTGGGGCAGCATGTCGACGAGATCGGTCAAAGCGAGGCGTCCAAAAAAATCCTGAAGGATCTGGTTGGCGGGAAAACCGCCGATACGAATGCAACGCCTGCCGTAAGCTCGGATTCGCTGATTGATATACTCGGTGAGCAGGTGGATGAGATCGGCGAAAACGAAGCCCTCAAGGACGAGCTTAAGAATCTCGGTAGAAAATTGTTTGGGAAATAGGGGGAGAATGTATGGATGAAATTGTTTTAGCGGTGATCGCCTATCTTTTTGGTGCCGTACCTTTCGGGTTGCTGATCGCGAAGTCGCAGGGGATTGATATCCGCAATGAAGGCAGCGGTAATATTGGTGCGACCAACGTTTTTCGCGTGGTTGGAAAAGAGTGGGGCATTACGACCTTTGTGCTCGATGCGCTGAAGGGCTTCATTCCCGCCTATTTCTTCCCGATCATTGGAAACGTGGACCCGGTGTATGGCGTGCTCTTCGGGTTTGCCGCCATCGTGGGGCACAGCTTTCCGGTTTATCTCAACTTCAAGGGCGGCAAGGGAGTGGCCACCAGCGCCGGCATGCTGCTCGGTGTTGCGCCGCTGGCGGTCGGTGTCGGATTCCTGACGTGGATCATCTGCATGGTGGTTTCGCGTTATGTTTCGGTCTCCTCGATGGTGGCGGCCGTCGCCGTGGCCGCCACCGTCTGGATACGGGGCGACAAAGCGCTGGTCGTCAATATTGCGCTGAGCGTGCTGGCGATCCTGGTCATATGGCTGCATCGTGACAACATCAAGCGCCTGCTGAACGGTACGGAAACCCGCCTCGGCAAAAAGAAAGAATCCGCATCATGAAGGTAGCAGTTATCGGTGACGGCGGCTGGGGTACGGCTTTGGCCATGGTGCTCGACCGCAATGGTCATGAAGCCACGGTGTGGGGGCCTTTCCCGGACTATCTGGAAGAGATCCGGTCCGGCCGTGAAAACAAGACCTATCTGCCCGGCGTTGAAATTCCCGCGTCGATTCAGTGGACGTCCGACCACGCATCGGCAGTGAAGGATGCCGGACTCGTGGTGCTGGTGGTGCCGTCCCGGTTCTACAAACCCGTGCTCGAAGCCTTTAAACCCTTTATTCCGGCCGATGCGCTGGTCGTGAGCGCCACCAAGGGACTCGACGAGCAGAGCCATGAACGCATGAGCGAGCTGGCTGAAAAGATTCTGGATCATCAAGTCGCCGTCCTTTCCGGGCCCAGCCATGCCGAGGAAGTCGCCCGCGGGGTTCCCTGCGCGGTGGCCATCGCCGCGCGCGATCATTTCATTGCCGAGCAGATCCAGCAGCTGTTTGTCAACGACACCTTCCGCGTCTACACACTCGATGATGTAATCGGTGTGGAACTCGGCGGGGCGCTCAAGAACGTGATCG
>JABDQT010000023.1 GCA_013042165.1 Kiritimatiellales bacterium
GCCGTGGTATTTTCGGAAGTTGTATAAGCCCTTCCTTGAGAATGAAAAAGTTTTCAAATTGGCGGCCGTCGGCAAGAGCGCGATCGGTGTCGTATTGCTGCTTCTAGGCATCTTTGCGTATTGAAGACGCCGCAGGGCTGAAAAAACATGCGGGGCAGGGGGGTGCTATTCCTCTGCATCCTCTGCATCTTCGCCGGAAATCATTTTTTGCGTATCCCAGGCCCGTTTGCACTTACGGATCTGCTCGTTGTAGCCTGCGACCGATTGCTTGGTGATATTGTCACCGTATTTTACGGCAAGAGATGCCATATGCAAAATGGTCTGATAGGCCTTTTCATATTGGCCCGTCGTGTAATATGCCTCGGCCAGCGTGCTCCAGACATGGTGATCATAGGGCGCCAGAACCATTGCTTCGCGGGCCAGTCTGATCGCTTTTTGCCCATCCCGGAAGGCGGGGTCCGTGGCGGTGGCATAAAGCCATGCCAGATTATTCCTCAGCTTGAAATCCTCTGGAAAGTCCTCAATGAGCTGCGTCAGCATCTTCTCTGCTTTGGCATACTGATGCACACGGATGTAGGAGTGGCCGATGATGAACCGGGCTTGCAGATTCAACGGATCAATTTCCAGCACACGCTCATAGGCGTTGATTGCCGATTCATGATCTCCTTCGGAAAAGTAGGCCGTCGCAACCTCAAGCAGAAAATCAATGCGTTCTTCGTCAGTGCGCTCGGCGATCTGCAGTCCAAAACCGGTATCGCTGATCGAATTTGTTTCCTGTGCAGACAGGGTGCCGGGAAGTACATGCAGCAGCAATCCGGCTAGTAGAATATGCTTCATCATGAAAACTCCTATTTCACGTTGCCGATCTCAACGTGCACAACAGGAGGATCGGTCTTTACCAGTTGCAGGCCGGAAGGCAGGTCAACAACGACCGGCAGATCGTATCCGGTGCTTTGCATGAGATCGTAACATCCCACATAGGCAAAGAGCTCCTCGGGCTTGAGTGCATCAATGCGCTGTTGCTGGCCACGAACGGTTATGCTGAGGCTTTGCGGCTGTACCTGAATCTGGCGCAGCTCGCCCGGAGCACACAATGTTCTGACCGGAATATTCTCGAAAACGCGTGTACTCTTGCGCGTTTCAAGAAAAACCTCCACCGACACCCAATCGGGGTTGGCCCGCATGCGGCCGGCAAGGGGGAGGGCGAGCGGCAGGCTGGCCTTGAACGGGCCCTGACGGTTATCCAGTGCAACCGGTTCAGTCTGAACATATTCCATATTATCAAGAACCTGGCGTGCCGCAGTAATACGAACCGATGCCGGTGAACAAACAATGCGGTCCACCTCCAGGCCATCGGGCAGGCTGCCGCTTGTGGAGGCCTTCACGGGGAGCAGGCGTTCGCTTTCCTGATCCAGCTTGACCACGATTTCCGAGGGACTGAAGCGTACCACCCTCGCGCCGGTTGGATTGCGCAAGAATGCATTTGAAAGCTTTACGACCTTCTCCTCGCCTTGCTTTGGATCGGGAATTGGAATCACAACGCGCAACTGCTCCTTGTTGAGATAGCGGATATCTTCGCGCGATCCACGGAACACAATATTCACGCGATGAGCGGATTTTTCCCACACGGCCCATTTTTCAGGAACATCAATATCCACCGCAATGTCCGAAACCGAAACCTCGAAACCGATGTTTTCCCGGATGCCCTGCCAGGAAAAGAACGACAGAATTATGCAAGTGAGCAGGAGCCACTTCTCCCTGAGTACGCGGTGCCAGATTCTGGAGAACCTATTCTTCATCCTGCTCCTCGGCGAGTGGCGCTAAAGCCGTATCGGACAAAGCGGCCTCGCCCGACTGAAGCTTCTCGCGGAATTTTGCCAGACCGGTTCGCTCCCGGCTCAGCATCGACATCAGTACGCGCCGCAGGCGCTCTTCATTGAGCCCGCGTCGCAACCGCCCGTTGTAGGCAATGGAAATCGCGCCCGTCTCTTCAGACACCACGACAACGACCGCATCGGTTTCCTCCGTAATGCCGATCGCAGCGCGGTGACGCGTGCCCAGCGTTTTGCTGAGCTCCTCTTTCTGTGAGAGAGGAAACAGGCAGCCTGCCGCACAGATGCGGTCGCCGGAAATAATCACACCGCCATCATGCAGCGGAGTATGCGGAAAGAAAATCGTCGCAAGCAGTTCGGCGCTGACCGAGCTGTAGAGTCGGGTCCCTGTGTCCTGAATGGTCCGCATGCCGATGTCGCGCTCGATTGCAATCAAGGCCCCGATCTTTCGTTGCGACAGCAACAGGACGGCCTGCATGATCGGCTCCACCAGCAGTTTTTGAGACGCGATGCCTGCGTTCCGCCAGGGCTGCCGGCCCAGCCGGGCAAGCACACGCCGAATCTCCGGCTGGAAGATCACCACAACGGCAAGCGAGATATAGAGCATCAGTCTGGACAGCAACCAGTTAAGCACATCGAGGTGGCTCAGGCTGGTAATGATGAAAAGCGCGCCGAACAGAATAATCAGGCCCGAAAGAATGGCCGCGCCGCGGGTTCCCTTAAACAGCCGGAAGATGAAATACAGCATGGCGGCCAGGATGAGGATTTCGATCCATCCCAGCACGTCGGGCACTTCAAAAGCTTCATTCCACTGCATTATGTATCACCGGAAGAGAGTGTATCCACGATGCGGCAGATATCGCAAGTTTGGATTACATCATGTACCCTCAAAATGTGTGCACCCTGCATTACCGCCCAGGCCGCGGCCCCAAGACTTCCGGCCAGACGATCCGCCGGCTTTTCCCGTCCCGTCAGGTGGCCGAGGAAACTCTTGCGCGAGGCGCCGACGAGGATCGGGGCGCAGCTCTCGGCAAGCAAGGGAAGGCTTCGAAGCAGGGAGAGGTTGTGTTCTGTCGTTTTTCCGAATCCGATGCCCGGGTCGACCACCAGACGGTCGCGGCCCACGCCATGTTGCGCGGCAAAGTCCATCCTCTGCTTCAGATAGGCACGCACTTCATCGACCACATTCGTGTAGACGGGATTATCCTGCATCGTTTGAGGGGCGCCCTTCATATGCATCAGCACGACACCGGCACCGGTGTCGGCCGCTACCTCGACCATCCCGGCATCCACTTCGAAGGCGGAGATGTCGTTGATAATGTCCGCTCCGGCTTCCACAGCCCTGGAAGCGACTTCGGACTTTGTGGTATCGATCGAAATCGGTATGTCCGAATGCTCGCGCAGTTTTTCAATCACCGACACAGTCCGTCTGATTTCCTCGACCGCGGAAACAGGCTCCGCACCTGGCCTCGTGGATTCCCCGCCAATATCGATGATGTGCGCGCCCTCGTCAGCCATTTCGAGCGCGCGGTCCACGGCGGCGGCACAGTCGAAAAAATCACCGCCATCGGAAAATGAATCCGGTGTGGCGTTCAGGATGCCCATGATCAAGGTGTGGTTTCCGAGGCACAGGGTGCGGTTGCGGCACGGCCAATTGTAAATGCGTCGTTTGATCATTGCGGGTTTATAGCACGATCTCGAGGCCGTCCCAAGGAACAGTTACAGCGTCTCCCAACCGTGCCTGCAGTTTGTGGTGCTCGGAGTTGTGGGTGAGGTGGGTGATGAACGACTGTTTTGCGCCGAGAAGGCCGAGCTGCTCCACGCACTCATCGATGGAAAAGTGGGTGGGGTGCGCTTCCGGCCGCAGTCCGTCGAGAATCACGGCATCCATGTTATGCAGGGCACTCCGGGAGGAGTCGGGAATGTGGCTGCAGTCCGGAATATATCCGAGCCGCTTGCCGTCGCCTTCAATAAGAAATCCATAGATCGTGTCCTCGCCATGCGAGACGGGCAGGGGCGTCACGCGGGCGCCGCCCACATCGACCGGCTCTTCCATGTTGGTAAACTTTACGCGCGGAACGCTCTCGAATCCGTAGCTGGTCCGATCGACATAATCGAATTTTTTGCGCATCTGTTTGATAGTGCGCGGTGATCCGAAAACAGGAATGTGCCCCTGCTGCATTTGGGAAAAACGGCGGACATCGTCGAATCCGTAAATATGGTCGGCATGCGGGTGGGTTAGAAACACGGCATCAATCCGCTCTACCCCAAAACTCAGAACCTGATCCCGGAAGTCCGGCGGGGTGTCGACCACCAGCGGGGTAGCCGCGTCGATCACGTGTTTGGCAC
>JABDQT010000034.1 GCA_013042165.1 Kiritimatiellales bacterium
GAAGGGGCGATCGTTAAACTGGGTGATGCCAGCGCAAACCGGCATATCGAATCGATTTCCACAGGCACATTGACCCTCGATCTTGCCTTGGGCATCGGTGGATTGCCCCGCGGTCGTATCGTCGAAATCTACGGTCCGGAATCATCCGGGAAAACCACACTCGTGTCCCATGTGATCGCCAACGCACAGAAAGCCGGGGGTTCGGCAGCCTTTATTGACACGGAACATGCGTTGGATCCGGGTTATGCCAAAAAGATCGGCGTCGATATCGACAACCTGCTGGTTTCCCAACCGGATTCCGGAGAAGAGGCGCTGAACATCTGTGAAGCATTGGTAAAAAGTAATTCGCTGGACGTGGTCGTCGTCGACTCCGTCGCCGCCCTTGCGCCGCGTGCTGAGCTTGATGGTGAAATGGGCCAGTCGCATGTCGGGCTTCAGGCGCGTTTGATGTCGCAGGCGCTTCGCAAGCTGGTGTCCGCCATCAACCATTCGCGTTGCATCGTTATCTTCACCAACCAGATCCGCGAAAAAGTGGGCGTCATGTTCGGCAGCCCCGAAACCACCCCGGGTGGCCGTGCGCTTAAATTTTACTCCTCGGTTCGTTTGGATATCCGCCGGATCGGGCAGCTCAAAGATTCGGCCGGTGCTACCTACGGAAACCGCACGCGCGTCAAGGTCGTAAAAAACAAGGTGGCTCCCCCGTTCACACAGGCTGAATTCGATATTCTCTATGCGGAAGGCATCTCCTACACCGGCTCCGTAATCGATGCGGCGATTGACGCGGGCATTGTTGATAAGAAAGGCTCATGGCTTTCGATGGACGGTACGCAGCTGGGTCAGGGCCGCGATGCCGCCGTCCGCGCCCTTAAAGAGGATAAAGAGCTTTGTGATTCCGTGATTGAGCGTATCAAGAAGACCCGCGAGGAAGCAGCCAGCAAGTAATTCTATGGGTTGGTTGATGGATACGCACCTAAGTTATTGGACAATGAGCGCTATGCGCCTACTGCTTCTTGCGATGACCGTCTCACTCGTGGGCTGCCAACCGAAGCAGACGGATTTTGAAATGTTCGATGGGCAGCGTGCGTATGCAGAAGTGGAGGCACTGGTCAGGTTCACGCCGCGCGATGCAGGAACGCCCGGTGGCCGGCAGGCTGCTGAACACATTTTAAGCCGGCTGGAAAGCATCGGTGTACAAGCTGAAATAGACACCTTTGTTGACTCGACTCCCGAAGGTGACAAGACCTTCCGCAATGTAATCGGCCGGATCCCGGGCAAAACGGAAAAGTGGATCATTCTCGGCTCCCATTTCGATACGATGCCCGGCATTGAAAATTTTCAGGGCGCTAACGATTCAGGATCGAGTACCGGCGTACTGATCGAGCTTGCACGCATCATTGATGCGACCGGCACTCCCCCGGACATCGGAATCATCTTCGCTTTCTTTGATGGCGAAGAAGGGATTGCAGGCTATATTCCCGGCGACGGACTCCACGGAAGCCGGCACATGGCCCGACAGCTGGTCGAGAGCGGGCAGCGCAAGGATATCGAGGCGATGATCCTGCTGGATATGGTTGGAGACAAGGATCTGAACTTCACGATTCCTTACAACAGTTCCAAGGAGATGGTGAAGGAACTGCTCCAGGCCGCTCATGCCACGGGGCACCGCGACCGCTTCTCGCTGACCCGCTCCATCATCACCGACGACCACGTTCCTTTTCTCAAAATCGGAATCCCGGCGATCGATCTGATTGATTTTCGGTTCGGTTCGGAACCCGGCCTGAATGATCACTGGCATACCGAGGCAGACCACTTGGAAAACATCAGTGCCGAGAGCCTTGAAATTACCGGTAAAGTCGTACTGCAGCTGGTGCGGCAGCTGTTGAAAAATCAATACACCGACTAATGCCATGACCTTTTAAACATTATTTCCTAAAGGGGCTTGCAACAAGGGATCAATCTATTTATATCGATACCTCTTTTATTCAAAACCGGAGAAAAACATGGCCGAAGAACTGAAGCATTTGATTGAACAAATTCAAAAAGAAGGGGTTGAAAAGGCCAACGAACAGGCTGAAACCATCATCTCCCAGGCGAAGGAAAAAGCCGCCAAACTCATTACTGAAGCCGAAGGCAAAGCACAGCAAATCCTGAAAAAAGCCGAAACCGGGTCTGCGGCCTTCGCCGAACGCTCCATAAAGACCCTTGAGCAGGCGGCTCGTGACCTGTTGATCACTGTGGGCCAGGGCTGCGAAAAGGTGGTTTCCGAAACACTGGGCAAGGAAGTGGATGCCGCCCTCTCGGGCGAAACACTTCAGAAACTGATTCTCAGCGTGATCGAGCAAGGCAGTGGAAAAGGAATCACGCTCACCCTAAGCGAAAGCGACAAGTCGACGCTTACGCAGTTTTGCGCAGAGCAGGCCGGGAAATCGGGTACGGAAATCGAGTTGGTGTCCGATTCTGAAATCCTCAGCGGATTTAAAGTCGGGTTCAAGGATCAGGATGTTTATCTCGACTACACCGGCGAAGCGATTGCCGGCGCCCTTTCGGCCTTCCTCCGACCGGAGCTTGCCAAGGTGGTCAGTGGTGTGGCCCGCGAACAGATAAAAACCGCTTAATCGGATCGGACGATGTCCTACTATTCACTCGTAGCCAGCCTGCCGCACCTTAAAATCGGGGATGAGCCTCCTTTTACGACCGAGGAGTATATCGAAAACTGTGCGCAATGGGTATCATTGCGCGAGATTGAGATCCTGCGGAAGGTGTTGCTGAACGAGGCGGATGTCTCCACCTGCGAGCTCTGTACGGCGTGGAGCAACATTGAAACGCAGATCCGCAATGCAGTCGCCCGGCACCGCGGACAGAAACTGGGCGTTGATTTCAAGGAATACCTCCAGCCCCATGACGGTTTCAGCGGACAGATCGAGGCAATGGTTGGCGACGCGTTATCCGGCAATGACCCGATCGAGCTCGAAGAAGGGCTGGATCGCATTCGCTGGGTGATGGCGGAGCAGCTGGTCGGGCAGGATCCTTTTGCTTTTGAAAAAGTGCTGGCCTATGGCATCCAGCTGAAAATCGTGGAACGCTGGAACCGCATGGATGTACATGTCGGCAAAGAAAAACTTGAGGCCGTGATTACGGCCAACACGGAAAAGGAAGAAGCCGCAAAGGAGTAGACGTGCGGCTTCCTGATTTACAGGGATAGAGGAAAAACACTATGAGCGAAAATATCGGTAAAATTACCGGGGTAAACGGCAACCTGCTGAAGGTCGAGTTTGAAAACCCTGTGATCCAGAACGAAGTGGCCTATGCCTGCGTCGGTGCCGGCGATCTAAAACTGAAGGCGGAAGTCATCCGCGTTCGCGGCACGAGCGCTGAACTGCAGGTCTTCGAAGATACCGTCGGTCTTAAAATCGGCGACTCGGTGGAATTCACCGGCGACTTGCTTTCCGTGGAACTTGGACCGGGACTGCTGACCCAGGTTTTCGATGGTCTGCAGAATCCGCTGCCCGCGCTGGCCGAGGAATGCGGCTTCTTCCTGCAGCGCGGAAAATACCTCAAGCCCCTGCCCCGCGACACGAAATGGGCCTACACGCCCGTACTTAATGCGGGCGATACCGTGGTGGCCGGCGATACCATCGGCACGATTCCCGAAGGCATGTTTGAGCACCGCGTCATGGTTCCATTCGGTCTGCGTGGAAAATGGAAGGTTGAATCCGTCAAACCGGCCGGAGAATACACGGTCGAAGAAGTCGTGGCTGTCCTTAAGGATGACAAGGGCAACACCCGCGAATGCACCATCATGCAGCTCTGGCCCGTCAAGATGCCGATCAAATGTTATACCGAACGCCTGCGTCCGACCGAATCCATGGCGACCAAGATGCGTACGATCGATACGTTCTTTCCGGTCGCCAAGGGCGGTACGTTCTGCGTGCCGGGACCGTTTGGTGCGGGCAAGACCGTATTGCAGCAGATCATGTCGCGGCATGCGGAAGTCGACATCGTCATTATTGCCGCCTGCGGTGAACGCGCCGGCGAGGTGGTGGAAACCCTTCGCGAGTTTCCCGAGCTGACCGACCCGCGCACGGGCAAAAGCCTGATGGAGCGCACCCTGATCATCTGCAACACCAGCTCGATGCCGGTGGCTGCACGTGAAGCTTCCGTATACACCGGAGTAACCCTTGCCGAATACTATCGCCAGATGGGCCTCGATGTCCTGCTGCTGGCCGACTCCACGTCCCGCTGGGCGCAGGCACTGCGCGAAATGTCGGGCCGGCTGGAGGAAATTCCCGGCGAAGAAGCCTTTCCGGCCTACCTGGAATCCGTGATCGCCTCGTTCTACGAACGCGGCGGTGCCGTTCGCCTGAACAACGGCGATGTGGGCACGGTCACCATCGGCGGAACCGTCTCGCCGGCCGGCGGCAACTTTGAAGAGCCGGTCACGCAGGCCACGCTCAAGGTGGTGGGTGCGTTTCACGGCCTCTCGCGGGCCCGTTCCGATGCCCGCCGCTATCCGGCCATCGACCCACTCGACAGCTGGAGTAAATATCCCAGCGTCGTGGATGAGGGCAACGTCGCCTTGGCGCGCAAGGTTTTGCGTAACGGCAGCGAAGTCGGCCAGATGATGAAGGTGGTCGGCGAGGAAGGCACCTCGATCGAAGATTTCATACTCTATCTGAAGTCCGAATATATCGATGCGACCTACCTGCAGCAGAACGCGTTCAGCGAGATGGACGCCGCCAATTCGGTTGAGCGGCAGGAATATGTTTTTGGCAAGCTGCTGAAGATTATGGATACCAAAATGAAGTTTGAGGATCAGGCCCAGGCCCGAAGCTTCTTCCAGAAACTCACGCAGACCTGCCGGGATTGGAACAACAGTGAGTTCCAGTCGGATGAATTTAAACAAATTGAAGAGCAAATGACTAAGGCGCTCGCGGAGGTTTCCGATTATGCAGAATAAAGTCTATCACCGGATTGAACAGATCACCGGCAGCGTTATCGTGGTTAAGGCCGAAGGCGTTATCAATGGCGAGCTG
>JABDQT010000053.1 GCA_013042165.1 Kiritimatiellales bacterium
TTACAAGGGTTCCATCGCAATCGACGGCATATCCCTGACGGTGGCCGAACTGACGGATAACGGATTTATCGTGCACATTATTCCCCACACGATCCAGGAGACCGATATGTCGGAGTTTAAGGTGGGCACGAAGGTCAATCTCGAGGCCGACATCCTCGGCAAGCATGTCCAGCGCATCCTTGAATTCGGCGGCGGGCAGGATTATCGCCTGAACCTGACCGGATAGCTAGGGCCAGATAAATAATGAAATACAAATCAGTACTCATAGCAGCTTTGTTAGCATTTTTAGTTGGTTGCCAAAGCAAAGATGTTTCAAGTAAGACCGCTGGTAGTGTCGAGAATGACTATCATTGGTGGAATCTGACAAATGCATTAACGCGAGCCAACAACGATATAAAATCCGGGGATATCAAAATTTATTTTGCGGGCGGTAGAGCTGCATTGCCTGCTGGAATAAAAAGGGAAGATAGAAAATTGATTGAAAAGTACCCTGCTGATTATTCCGGAGCTGGTTGTGTTATTTTGAATAAGAGGCTCAGAGAACTCCAAGAGGAGTACGGGGTTATTTACAACCAACGGATACTTGAATGGATAAAAGAAAATTAAAATACAACCAGTGGGTAGAATCTGCGGTGAAAACTCCTGTTGACTCAGGCAATGGTTGTGCATTCGAGGCGGCTCACCAATAACCATGATACGATCTTTTCCAGCCTTGCTGTGTGTGCTGTTGTTCTGCGGTTGTCAAACGACGATAGAGCGGCATGGGAAAACCGCGCGCCACAAGGAACTCTATGTAGTGATTGATGATGCGGGCCTGGCGCTTGCCGAGGTTCGGCAGTTTCTGGATATTCCGGTTCCGATGACGATTGCCGTGCTTCCGCACCAGAAGGAAACCAAAAAGGTCTGCTCGTTGATTCGCAATGATGGTGCGAAGGAAGTGATATTGCACCAGCCTATGGAAGCCTATGACCGGCAAAAGAATCCCGGCTTCGGGGCGATTCACAGCACAACCCGTCCGGACGAGGTTGCCCGTATTCTGCGACAGAACCTCGATTCGGTTCAGGGTGCGGTGGGTATGAATAACCATATGGGCTCGCGCATCACGGAAAATCCCAAACTGATGCGGGAAGTACTGCAGTACTGCAAAGATAACGATCTGTTCTTTCTGGACAGCAAGACGGCCTATAACTCGCAGGTTCCGCTTGTGGCGCTGAAGCAGCACATGCATGTGGAAGAGCGGCATCTGTTTCTGGATGTCCGGCACGATCGCGAATGGGTGCGGCGCATGTGGGGTCGTGCCGTGGCGCATGCGCGCATCAATGGATATGCCGTCGTGATCGGCCATGCGTGGTGTAAAGAGACCGCCGCCGCTATCCGCGACAGCTATCAAACCCTCGAGAACCAGGGATACACGTTCCATAAACTCTCGGAGCTGTACGAATGAAAGCGCCCCCCGTGGTGATCAAGTCGGTGCTGGTGACGGGTTGCTCCTCGGGGATCGGTCTTGCAACGGCCGAGCAGCTGCGCTCCGGGGGTTGGAGCGTCTTTCCAACCGCACGTAAACCGGAAGATCTTGAAATGCTTAGAGGCAAGGGCTTCGAACCCATCGAGCTCGATCTCGTATCCAGTGCGTCGGTTGCGGCTGCCGTGGAGCAGCTTCTTGCGAAGAGCGGGGGCAACCTCGGTGCTGTGGTAAACAATGCGGGATTCGGCATGCCGGGTGCCATGGAGGATCTGACGCGCGAGGCGATGCGCGAACAGTTCGAGGTCAACCTGTTTGGTTTGCAGGAGCTGACAAACTGGCTGATTCCCGTTTTCCGACGGCAGGGTTTTGGCCGGATTGTCAATGTCAGCTCAGTGGTCGGACGGCTGTCGCTTCCATTTCTAGGCATCTACTCGGCTTCCAAGTTTGCGCTGGAAGCGGTAAGTGATGCGCAGCGTGTAGAGCTGGCGCAGCATATGATCACTGTTTCTCTGGTGGAACCGGGGCCGATCCGCACAAAATTCTCGGCCAACTGCACCCGTCAGGGCGAGGCAAAGCTCGATACCACCGGATCGCTTTTCGGCAGAGCCTATAAAAACTATTTTGACCAACGGCGCAACGGCGGCATGGCGGAAGACCGCTTCCGGCTCCCGCCCGAGGCCGTGGCCCGCAAGATTGTCCATGCCCTGGAATCTCGCCACCCGAGAATTCGCTACCAAGTGACGGTTCCTGCCTATCTCGGTGCCTGGGCGGCGCGGTTTCTGCCCACGGGGCTGCTCGACCGCATAATGGTTCGTCAGGTCAAAAAGCGTTTCCGTTGATGCCGGCTTGGATTTCGCGGAAGGCATCCTATACTAACCGTGTTGTAACGGAGGCTGGATCATGACGAAATGGAATCTATTTTTTATCGGCTGCATGGCGGTTGCTTTAAGCGGATGTTCTTCGGTCACCGTGAGCCGGGACTATGATCTTTCCGCCGACTTTTCCAACCTTTCGACCTATGCATGGAAACATGCCGAACAGCCCCGAACCGGTAATGCCCGGATCGATAATGATCTGATTGATGCGCGGGTTCGTGCCGCCATCGACGCGGAACTGGCCGGGAAGGGCTTTGCATTGGCCAAGCCGTCGGCCGCCGATTTCCAGATCGCTTACTTTCTGGAATACAAGCAGCGGATCGGCGGCAGCGCGGTCAGCTTCGGCATCGGAACCGGAACATACAGCCGCTTCGGGGGAATCGGCTATGACATAGGAATTTCAGACTATGACGAGGGCTATCTGACCATCGACGTGATCGATCCGGCCGATGGGGAAATCATCTGGCGGGGTGTGGGGCGCAGGGCGTCCTACGACACCGGCAAGCCGGCCAAGACCACGAAGATTGTGAACATGGCGGTTGCGCGCATTCTCGCAAAGTTTCCGCCCGTGAAGTAGGCTAGCGCTTCCGGGCTTCTGAAATATATTTCAGCATCTGACTGCCGCGTTCGGTGTCGACCTTCAGCAGCTCTTTGGCTTCGCGTTCGGCATCCTTCCACTGTTTAACCTGAACCAGCGAATAGGCCAGCATGTAGCGTGCATCTGCATAGCGCGGATCCAGCTTCAGTGCTTCGACATACGCCTGTCCTGCATCGCGGTACTGCTTAAGGTTAAAGAGAGCGTGGCCCAAATTATAGTGGGCAAATTTGTTTTTTGGTTCGGCCTCTACCGCCTTTTGAAACAGTGCAGCGGCGTCCTTGTAGCGCTTCTCCGACAGCAGTTTTGCGCCCTCGGTCATCAGGCGGGTCGCATCTGTCGACTGGAGCGGGGCCGGGGAGGCCGTCGCCTTTACGGGTCCGCCGAGCCGCTCAACCGCTTCTTTGGCATCGGCGACACGAGAGCCCTCCGCTCCGGCCCTTTGCAGGTATTGCGTGTACCACTCGCGCGCCGCACTCTTGTTGCCCAGCCATTGATCATAAATCAGGGCGAGGTTATAGGCGGCGGGTGCATACGAGGGATAGGCCGAAGCCACTTGCTGAAGACGCCGGATGGCAGCGTCGCTGCTCTGATTCTTGTGCAGCTCCGCCAGCGCGAGGGCATTCAGGGCAGCCGGACTGCGCGGATCGGCACGATACGATTTGGTCAGCTCGCTTGCCGCACCGCTCCAGTTCTGCTTACGCATCTCAATCATACCGAGCATGGCCAGTGCGGTTTCGTTCCCGGGGGTTTCGCCCAGCACATTGTTCAGCGCAACCTCGGCGTCATCGAGGCGCCCGGCGTGAAACAGCGCAATGCCCATGTTGAGATTCGCACCGGTCAGGTTTTCGGTCAGATTGCAGGACTTGCTGAAGGCTTCCGCCGCCGCGTCGGTTTCGTTGAGCTGCCACAGAATCAGCCCCAGCTGGTTCAGGGCGGCGGATTTCTTTTCGTTGCCGGAGGTTTTCCGGATTGATTTTTCAAAAAGGGTGCGCGCCCGGACCAGATTGCCGGATTTCCAGGCATCCATGGCCTTGCTGTATTCCTTTTCGCCGGAGTGCTCACCACAACCTGCAAACATGGCGAGTATCATGAAGACACTCGTTGAAAGCATCGCAATTCTACTATTCTTCATCCCTCTGCAATTCCCTTGACCCACACCTGTCGTGTGCGTGGTCCGTCAAATTCACAAAAATACAGACTCTGCCATGTTCCCAGCATCAACTTGCCGCCGGAAACGATCACCTGCACGGACGAGCCCACCATGCTCGCCTTCACGTGCGCCGCTGTATTTCCCTCCAAATGGCGATAGCCGCCTTCCCAGGGCACAACCCGATCCAATACCAGTTCCATGTCTGCAGTCACATCCGGGTCGGCATTTTCGTTGATGGTCACACCCGCCGTGGTATGGGGGATGAAAACCGTTACAACGCCCTCTGCAATCCCTTCGTCTGCAATAAGTTCAGCCACCTGATGGTCGATTTTGACAAAATCGGTTCTGGAACGTGTTTGCACACTGAAATTTTTCATTTGCAGACACCTTATCCGAACCACCCGCTTTTTGAAGCGGAAAGTGACCGGGCACGTAAAAAAGTCGTCTCGAGCTTCCAATTCCGACGTCTATGGGCTGTAATGGCGCGGTTTTAGGAAAGGGTCTGAAAGCTTGGAAATTCTTGCTGATCATTTTATCGCCTTGCTGGGCATGACGTTTCTATTGCTGTGTTCGGCTTTTTTTTCCGGGACCGAAACAGCGCTGTTTTCGCTGACCCGCGGGCAGATCAAGCGCATGCGGGCGCATGGGCACCAGGTCGAAAAGATGCTGTCTTTGCTGGCTGAAAATCCCTCCGGACTCCTGATTGCCATCCTGTTTGGCAATCTGGTGGTGAACATCCTTTTTTTCAGTACCAGCGCGGTGATCGCCTCCGACTTTGGCCATATCTATGGCGAAGTCGGGGAAGTCGGCTTCGGCGTAGCCGTTTTATTCATGGTCATTCTGTGCGGTGAGATTCTGCCCAAGGCGGCGGGACTCTCTTTTCCCGAGCGGATCGTGCGGCTGAACTCAGCCCTGCTGCGCAGTTGGTTCCGTTTTCTGGGTCCGTTGCGCGTTGTGCTGGAATACACCGCCAGCCATCTGGAGCCGGCTGAACAGCACGATAACCGGCTCAATGCCGAAGAGCTCAAGATGCTGATCGATGCCACCCAGCACGACCCGACCTTCGGGAAGCAGGAAAAGGCCATCGTCGAAGATATTGTCAACCTGCCGGAAATCCGCGTACGCGAGCTGATGGTGCCGCGCGTGGATCAGCTGTTCCGTCGTGCCGATGCGCCGGCGGGGGAAGCCTTGCTTGAAGCGGCGGAGCAGGAGTTGGAGTTGATTCCGATCTATGACGGGGAGGAAGATAACATCGTAGGCGTTGTCAGGGTGCATGAGCTGTATGTCGACGGACAGCCCGATCGGCCTCTGTCCGATTATGCGCATCCGGTCCGGTTTGTGCCGGAAACCCGCCGCGCCGATGCCATGCTTCGCGAGTTTCTTGCCGACGACCTGCTGATGGTCTGCGTCGTAAATGAATACGGCGGGCTGGCGGGAACGATTTTTCTGGAAGATCTGCTTGAGGAGGTGGTGGGGGAGTTTGACGCCATGGAGAGCCCGCCGATCGAGCAGCTGGGCGAGAGTACCTACCGCCTGCAGGGCAATCTCGGTATTCGCGAATGGCGCAGCCTGTTCGTGGGTTTCCTGCCGGAATCGATCATGCGCACGCTCGCGCTCGACACCGTCGGCGGGTTGGTTGTTTCCTTGCTGAAGCGTATGCCGGCCGTCGGTGATGTTGTCCGGGTGCAGAACCTGAAGTTTACGGTCGAGAGCGTCCGGGACCGGCGTATTGAAACGGTGGGACTCGAGCTGTCCGACAGTGGCGGGGGAGATACTGTATGAGCCTGCCGCTGATACTCTATGTGCTCGTCTGGTTTGTCTTTTCAGCACTCTATTCCGGTGCTGAAACAGGCAGCTATATGATCAATCGCATCCGCCTGCGCCGCCGAGTACAGCACCGCCGCCGTTCAGCCCGCGTGCTTTCATGGGTGCTGCGCGATCCGCATATTTTCGTGTTCTCCGTGCTTATCGGGCAGAACATTGCTGTGTACATGGTCACCACCACGGTCACCTATCTGTATATCAACAGTGGCATGGATGTGTCTGGAGGCGCCCGTCTGTTCGGCGTTTTGCCCTGGAATGCCGAAATGGCCGCGACGCTCACACTCACCTTTCCGCTGTTTCTGTTCGGCGAGGTCGGTCCAAAGAATCTCTTTCGGATGAAGGCCGACAAGCTGATGTATCTGTTGGCCGGCCTGCTGCGGCTGTCGGTGATCTGCTTCTATCCGCTGACCTTTCCGCTGAAGCATTTTTTTCATCTCTTGACGCGTCGCGCCAACGAAGAAGTGGAGCGGGAGCTGCACCGTCTTTCACCGGACGCGCTCAAGGAATACTTTTCAGCAGGGGCCAAGGATGGTGTGATCTCGCCCTATCAAAGCCAGATGATGGATAATGTCACCTCCATGCACAGCATACCGTTGCGCAATCTCATGACCCCGCTGCGGCAGACCCCGCGCTTGCCTCATACCGCCACGGTGGCCGATTTCAAACGCCTGATTGCGCGGCGTGGCACCAGCGATGCCCTGCTCATGCACGGTCACCGCGTTGTGGGAATGGTC
>JABDQT010000055.1 GCA_013042165.1 Kiritimatiellales bacterium
CAAGGTGTCCGGCCTGACGACATCTGTCTTGGAAAAAGAAATTGAGCGGCTCTATGTTGATGGCCAAATCTACAAAAACGTGTCCGTCAATGTAACCATGACCGCCAAGGTGTATTACCTGCAGGGCGAAGTCAATTCGCCCGGCCAGTTTCAGCTGGCGAGCGGAACGACGCTCTTGCAGGCGATTGCCGGCGCACGAGGCTATACCCCGTTTGCAAACCGTAAGAAAGTGACGATTACCCGCCAGGGAAAAATCTATCAGTACAACATGAAGGAGCTCGAAAAGGATCCTTCGAAGGATGTAAAAATCAAGGCGGGCGATGTTATAAAGGTTTGGCAGTCGGCCTTCTAATAGCTGCTGCTCTGCAGCTCTTAATCTCATGGAGTCCCTTTCAAAGGCTAAGCGCGTCGGCATAATGGGAGGTTCATTTGATCCGGTGCACATCGGGCACCTGATCATTGCCCAGGATGCGGCCGAACGCCTTGAGTTGTCTGAGGTGGTATTTATTCCCGCAGCGATTCCGCCGAATAAGAAATCAATGCAGCGAGCCGATGCCGAACATCGCTTGAACATGCTTCGCCTGGCGGTGGAATCGGATGTCGGTTTTTCCGTTTCGGACATTGAACTGGAGCGCGGCGGCTTATCCTACACCATCGATACCGTACGAGCCTTGAAAAAGGAGCGTCCGGATGTGGAGTGGGTTTTGGTGGTTGGCAGCGATACGCTGGTCGATCTGCATAACTGGTACAAGATTGACGAACTGCTGGAGCTGTGCGAGGTTGCCACGTTCCTGCGGCCGGGCGAACATGAAATGTCCGGATTAGAGGATAAGGTACTGCTCCCGCAGCACCTCAAGGGCAAGTTGCTGGACAATCTGGTGGATTCGCACCTGGTGGAGATTTCATCGACTGAAATCCGCATGCGTATTGCCGAGGGATTGGCCATTCGTTATTTGGTCCCGCCTGAAGTTGAAATGTATATATATGAGCATGGCCTCTACCGAGGCTGATTGGAAACAATGGATAGTGATCTGCAGATAATTAAAGAGGTTGTTGGGTTTCTGGATGAGCGAAAAGCGGAGGACATCGTAACGATTGATCTTCGCCAGCATGCCAATATCGCCGACTATTTCATCATTGCCACCGGCGCAAACAAGCCGCATCTGAAGGCGCTCTACGATGGCTTGCAACGCCTATACAAGAATGCCGGCTTCAAAGGCTATAACAAAGAGGGCATTCCTGACAGCGGTTGGATGATCATGGACTACCACGGCGTGATGGTGCACATCTTCGAGCGTGAACTGCGTGAGTTTTATGATCTGGAAAAGCTTTGGAAGGATGCGCCCGTAGTAGAGCTGGAGGGCATGAGCTAATGGCCTTTCATGTCTACAACACGATGAGCCGCACCAAAGAGGAGCTGGTGCCGCTGGATGGCAAGCACGTACGCATGTATACCTGCGGCCCGACCGTCTATAATTATGCGCACATCGGAAATTTCCGCGCCTATATGTTCGAGGATTTGCTGCGCCGTTATATCAAATTTTGCGGTTTTCAGGTCACACAGGTGCAAAACCTCACCGATGTAGACGACAAGACGATTCGTGCCTCGATTGAACAGGGCCTGCCCCTGAAGGAATACACCCAGACCTACGTCGATGCTTTTTTCGAAGATCTGGTAAAACTTGGCATCGAGCCCGCCGAGCATTATCCCGCCGCCACGGACTATATTCCTGAAATGATCGCCATCATCGAGACGCTTTTTGAAAAAGGCTATGCCTATCAATCCGAAGACGGCTCGGTCTATTACAGCATCGATAAATTTGCCGAATACGGAAAACTTGCCCATCTCGACCGGGAGGGCATGCAGTCAGGCGCACGGGTTGCTCAGGACGAATATGACAAGGAGAACGCGGCCGACTTCGCGCTCTGGAAGGCATATGTCCCCGAGGACGGTGATGTGGTATGGGATTCCCCGTGGGGCAAGGGCCGTCCGGGCTGGCACATCGAATGTTCCGCCATGAGCATGAAGCTTCTGGGCGAGAGTTTTGATATCCACACCGGCGGGGTCGATAACTTTTTTCCGCATCATGAAGATGAAATTGCCCAGTCCGAGGCGGCTACCGGCAAAACCTATTCCAAATATTGGATGCACTGCGGGTATCTGGTGGTCGATGGAAAAAAGATGTCCAAGTCGCTGGGAAATTTCTACACCCTGCGCGAAATCCTGGACATGGGGTACATCGGTCGTGAAGTGCGCTATGAACTGCTTTCCTCGCACTATCGGCAGTCCCTTAATTTTGCATTTAAATCGCTTGATGCCAATCGCGCCGCACTCAAGCGCCTCGACGAATTCTATACGACCATCAAGGAATCTGTCGGTTCGGAAACAAATGCCGGCGAGCTGCCCGAATGGGCGGCGGAAACACGGTCACGCTT
>JABDQT010000059.1 GCA_013042165.1 Kiritimatiellales bacterium
GCCGTATGCATCGTTAATCTTTCGCGCTTCAACGCCGATATCTCCATTCTGTACAACGACCACTATATTTATCCGCGCACCATTATTTCCCGCTCATCGGAATGGGCCACCAAGGTGCAGTACCTCATTGAAAACATTTCCGATGCACTGCTCTATTATCATGTGAAGGTCGACAAGGCACCGGTAACGCAGCTGGTACTGACCGGATTCGTGCCCGACGACCCCGAGTTCATGAACCAGGTGCATGACTCCATCGGCTTGCCGACCGAGGTATGGACACCGGTTAAGGATGAAAATTTCCAGGTCGCGCCAAAGCTTGATGCGGCGGTGGGCGACGATGTGCTCTCCCCGCTGATGACAGTCAGTCTGGGACTTGGTTTGAGGGATGATTAACAAACAACGGGAATGGCATTCGCATAACGGATTGAAAGTTGGAAGGAAAAGCTAAAATGGCAGCCGATTTTAATATTAACCTCGCAAAAGACCTGACCAGCTCACCGGAGGAGCGGGAGCGGTTTTACAACGGCATGCTGGTCTACCTGGTGGCGTGTGCCGTCGTGCTGGTGCTGGTGGCCTTTCTTTCCAGCCTGAATGTTTCGAGATATCTTAAGAACAAGCGGGAGCACAATCAGCTGGTTCAGACTGCGGCAGCGGTTTCGGGACTGGATGTCGAGGCCTTTAAAAATCCGGAACAAACCTATCGGGAGCTGGAATCCTACTCCCGGCAGATCGCCTCGTTGAAAAATGTTCTCTCCGCCAGAAAACCATTGCTCCCGGTTATTCATAATCTGTTTTCAAATCTCCCGTCCGGTGTAGCGCTTCAAAGTTTGAGCACGGACAAGGATAAGCTGACATTCGGATTGGTTATGCCGCCGGTATCCAGCGATTCCGTCGATCCGGTGCGCCGATTACGGACGGTTTGGGAGAAAAACCCCGATTTAATGCAACATGTGAAAAGTCTGCGAGCGCTGACCAGTGAACGCCGGAAGATCAATAACGTGTCGGTGTTCTACGTTGAATTTGAATGCATCTTGAAGAAGTAGGTGGGATATGGATATTGGAAAATTTAAATCGAGTCCGACCAGGCTTACGCTCTGGCTCTTAATTCCGCCGCTCATTGCCGCGGGCGTGGGACTCAGCGTTTACGCGCTAAAGCTGCAGTCCGAATGGGAGCTCAGCCGCACCCAGAGCCTTGCCGATGCGCTGCCCCGGTTGGTATTTGTACGGGAGTTGGCCGGCGACCTCATGGCGGAAGTTCGAGGGAACGATCAGGAGAACGTAAAAAGCGAGGACGAGTTCATCTCGTTTATTCAAAGCACGGCAGCCGCGGGGAACTTCACCGTGAACAGACTCAATGTGGAACGTCGCACGTCGGACAGCCAAAAACTGCCGGTACTGGTTGCAAAGGTGCGCGGCATAGGAACATTTGGAGCCATTCAGAAATTTCTGGGCGAGGTGGCGGCCAAACAGCCGCTGCTTTCTCAGAGTGCATTAAGGGTGACGCAGTCATCAAGATCCGCAGACGGATCCCAGTGCAACGCCGAAGCAACGTTTGAGCTGGTGCTCGTAGATACATTAGACAGCGGGGGAGTTCGGTAATGATATCCAGGAAAAGCAAAACAACTGATATTCAGGCTGAATACCGCGAGGAAACCATCAAAGTGCCTGCAATCATCACGGTGGTCATTCTTCTGCTGGTTGCAGTTCCCCTGATATACGGCATTTTCCAGATCAACAAAGAGGGGCTTCGCCAGACGGACGTAACCCAATACACCACCCTCGCCGCGACGGTCTCCGGAAACATTCAGGCGGTGGAGGACATGCTCCGCAACGATGCGACAGCGCTGGCGGCCATTCAAACGGTGCAAAAAAACACCTCGGTGCGCTTTATTGGCCCGGAAGATGCAGATGAAGAGATTGAAAACCTGACGTTTGTGGGGCAGTCCCCGCTCAACGTCGAGTTGGAGGGTATTTACTGGTCTCCGGCAAAACCGCTCGTAGGTATTGGCGGCGAAACCTATCGGATCGGTGATTCGATTCAAGGGTATGAGATTTATAAAATCAGTAAAACGCGGGTCTATTTCCGCGGCCAGACCGGTGACACCGTCATCAAGGATATGTATGGAGACATACGCGAAATCAACGAGAAAATGTAAGAAAGGCTTCACCTCTGTTGAACGCTTTTCCACCGACTTGATACGCGCCCCATATCGATCCTTTCCTCTCTTCGCCGCGGGAAAATGATGGCGATGAAACCGAATACATCGTACACCGAATAACTCGGTTGAAGGAGCGATATGAAAAGCTGCCCAATACATAATTTCAGAGTTAAAGCGTGTCTCTGGTGGAGCAGGGGCGCTTCGGACCCCTGTCGAAATCCGGCTACACCCGACAAGCACCACCGCCGGCACGGCATGAGCATTGTTGAAGTCATGCTCGCAC
>JABDQT010000061.1 GCA_013042165.1 Kiritimatiellales bacterium
GAAGAAAGTGTCGAGGGTTGAGGGAAGTCGCCGCGTTTAGTGAAAAAAATGACGAAAGCCACTGAATATTGGGCCATAGAGAGGTGTAATATCTGTCACCATTATTCTTGCAAACGGTGTAGTTTGATGTAGTTTTTCGCGAATTCAAGCAGGAGTTGCGTATATGCACGAAATAATGACGATTGAAGAAGTGGCCGCATATCTGCGCGTTTCCGAGCGTACGGTCTACGATTGGGCGCAAAAGGGGGATCTCCCCGGCGGCAAGCTGGGCACCACCTGGCGCTTTAAGCGCGAGGATGTGGAAAACTGGGTCAACTCGCGGCTCTCCAGTAAACCGGCCGCCGTAAAAACGGGTGGCGTCGCCGACGGCTCAACGCTGACGACCGAGCGGATCATCATTCTGGACGAAGCGGACAAGGACACGGTGCTGAGGCGTCTGGTGGATTTGCTGGCGGAGTCGAATTCCGTGCGCGACCGCGACGCGTTGCTCAAAGGCATTTTGGCGCGCGAGGAGTTGATGAGCACCGGAATCGGCTTTGGGGTCGGCGTCCCGCATGTGCGCATCGACTCCGTCTCCGATCTGGTGATGGCCGTGGCGGTTTGCAAAAAACCGATTTCAGGCTATGCCTCGCTCGACAACAAGCCGGTACAGATCGTCTGCATGCTGGCGGCCCGGTCCGACCAGCACGCGAAATATATCCGCACCCTTTCGGCGGTGAGCAGCCGGCTGAAGGATGCCGACACCCGCGAACAAATCATCGCCTCGAGCGACCCCGCCTTCATTCATTCCCAACTCGTCGGGGAGTAAACATCCGATGCATTCATTTGAACTTGGCGTTCTTGGTGTTCTGGGGATCTGCATCGCCGGCGGAGTAGTCGGTGCGTGGATCTTCCAGAAACTCAACATTCCGCAGGTCGTCGGCTACATTGTCGTCGGCGTGCTCATCGGCGACACCGCCTTCGGCCTTTTGCATCCGAGTGATATTGTTGCGCTGCGGCCATTCAACAACTTTGCGCTGGGTCTGATCGGTTTTCTGGTTGGCGGCGAGCTGAGCGGAAGCATTTTCAAGAAATACGGCAAGCAGTTCACCCTTATTCTTCTCGGCGAGGGGCTGGCGGCCTTTTTGCTGGTGGGTATCGCTTCAACTTTGATCGTCTACCTCGTCTGCCACAGCTGGGTCACCGCCATCGCAGCGGGGATTGTTTTCGGCGCGATTGCTTCCGCCACCGATCCGGCTTCGACGATCGATGTGCTGTGGGAATACCGCTCCGCCGGCGTGCTCACCACCGCGATTGTGGCCATCGTGGCACTCGACGACGCCCTGGCCATGACGCTCTATGGACTCGGCACCAGCATCGCAACCATCCTGACCCAGGAGGGCGGCGATGCGTCGATCGGGCTGACTATGCTGCATACGGGCAAGGAGCTGATCGGCGCCATCATGCTCGGGGTGGTCTGCGGATTTGTGCTCGATGCCATGATGCAATACCTGCCGCAAACCGAGAAGCGGCTCGGCATGTCGATCGGCGTGCTGCTCGTCTGCATCGGTCTGTCCGTCGCCTTTGAAATGGACGTCATTCTCGCCACGATGGCCGTCGGCATTGTGCTGGTCAACCGTGCGCCCAACCGCAGTAAAAAACTGTTCGAGACCGTTCGGTCCTTTTCGACGCCGATCTACATCATCTTCTTCGTGCTGGTCGGTGCGCGCCTTTCGCTGGGCAACATGCCCGCTTGGATCTGGGCGCTGGTGGTCACCTATGTCGTGATGCGCAGCCTCGGAAAATGGATCGGCGCCTTCTGGGGCGGCCGTCTGTCCAAGGCCGAAAAGCCGGTGCAGAACTATATGGGCATGGCGCTCTTCGCCCAGGGCGGGGTGGCGGTCGGCCTCTCCATCGTTGCCAGCCAGAACCTGCAGCATATTCAGGTGACCGAGGGCTTGAGCCTCGGCGACACGATCATCTTCACCGTCACGGCCACCACGCTCTGTGTGCAGCTCATCGGACCCGCCTTCGCGAAACTGTCGATCAAGAAAGCCGGGGAGATCGGCCGCAATGTCACCGAAGAGGATGTCATGGCCGAGCTGAAGGTGGCGGACGTTGTTGACACCGGCGTGGTGCCGCTGCTGGAAGGCACACCGCTCGAGGTTGTTGCGCAGAGTTTTGCTGCACAGGACACCTTTGTCTATCCCGTGGTCTCCAAAGAGGGGCACATCATTGGCGTGCTCACCTTCGAAATGCTCAAGGAACTGCTGACCGACCGCGACACCTGGCAGTGGCTGCTGGTCGGCGATGTGATGCAGCCGCTGCGCCATCGGCTCTCTTCGCAAATGAATCTGGGCGAGGCCTTGCAGGACATGAGCAACAACCAGCTCGAAGCCCTGCCGGTGGTGGAGAGCGATCAAAGTGCCAAGTTGATAGGTGTACTCGATGTGCGCGCCGCCCGCCGCAGTGTCGGGGCTGAGCTGGTTCGCCGCAAGACCGCGGCCTGAACATATTGATGAATAAAATTCGAACAGTTTTGTTGATGTTGCTGATCCCGCTGCTGCTGGATTTTCTGGTGATGTCGTTCGTCGGCTCCCATGCGGGAAGCGATGAATCCTACTGTGCCCCGACCGTGGTTGAGGTTGTTGAAGGCAATCCCCAGACCGAAGAGCAGACGGAAGAGGAAGTGGAGTTTCTGGTCCACTGCGCAGCGTCGGGCTCCCTTGAAATCGCCTGTTCCCCCATCTCCTATCACCAATCCGGCCTCGCTCATGATCCCGCCGTCTTTGCCGCTCTGGCGTTTGGCTGGATGATGCCCTTGCGTACTTGATTCGGAAACCATGAGTACATGCTGTCGTGAAGCGCGGACGCAACTCCGCGGTTCCGCCTTCCCGTACCCGTTGCGGACCTCTCATCGTTTCTAAAATCAAATTCAAGGGTTAATTAATGAAAGCCAATCTAGAAAACACCACCGTCAGGGATATTTCCTATCTCATCAATACCGCCTGCCTGCGGGCGGACAGCGAAACATCGCTCGAAAAACTCGCCGGCATGCTCTGTACCTCCGATCGCTACAAGATCTATCTTGAAAGTAAGAACGGCACGCTGTGCGGCGTCATTCAGGCGAAGCAGATCGCCATGAAAATTCTGGAGCTCTCGCGCAGCAAGTCCGAACAGCAGGAGATGCTTCCCGCCATTACCTATGTGCTCAACGCCCATACCGCCACAGAGCTTGCCGATCCGGCGGTCACCGTCCAGTCGACCGCGCTGCTCAAGGATGTGCTCGAGCTGATGAACCGCAACGAGATCCGTGAGATCGCGGTTGTGGATGAGCACGGAGTGCTCGTCGGCACGCTGGAGGCCAGGAATATTCTTGCGCACTATCT
>JABDQT010000068.1 GCA_013042165.1 Kiritimatiellales bacterium
AACCTCCCCTGCCGCGAATGTTCAAGTGTCCGCGCACAGGTCTTAATCTCCTCCGTGAGGGCTATATGGAAGCAGAATGCTCGTCTACGTTTAGGAAACCGCGATGTTGACGAGGCGGCCGGGGACCACGATGACTTTGCGGATGGTTTTGCCTTCCAGCCATTGCTGGACTTTTTCGGCGGCCAGTGCGGTTTTTTCGATCTGGTCGTTTGCGGCTTCGGCCGGGACTTTGATCTTGTCGCGCACCTTGCCGTTGACCTGAACGACGAGTTCAATTTCATCGCGCTTGAGGGCTTCTTCGTTCACGACGGGCCAGTCGGCGTTCATCACGCCGGCATCGTGGCCGAGCTCAACCCACAGCTCTTCGGCAATATGCGGTGCGAAGGGCGAAAGCAGGAGCACAACATTGACCATCGCATCGCGGAAAACGATCTTGGCGGATTCCGAACTTTCAGCGGAAATCTTGAGATGGTCGATGGCGTTCATGAGTTCCATGATCGCGGCGATGGCGGTGTTGAAGGTGAAGGCGCCGTCGAGTCCGCGGGTAATCTGCCGGATGGTTTCGTTGGTTTTCCGATACAGGTCGCGCTCGGCGTCGGCCATATCATCGAGAACCGGCGTTTTTTCTTCGACGGATTTGAGCAGATTCAGGTTTTCGGCCACTCGACGCCAGATGCGCTTGAGGAATCGGGATGCGCCTTCGACACCGGTATCCTGCCACTCGGCTTCTTTTTCCGGCGGACCGATAAAGAGCGTGTAGAGGCGGACGGTGTCGGCACCGTATTTCTCGAGCAGCTCCTCGGGGCTGACCACATTGCCTTTGGATTTGGACATCTTATGCAGGTTGCCGTCGGGGCCCTTTTTACAGATCATCCCCTGCGTGAAGAGGTGCTTGAACGGCTCGTCGAAATCGATCAGGCCGAGATCCTTGATGGCCTTCGTGAAGAAGCGGGCATAAAGCAGGTGCAGGATCGCGTGCTCGATGCCGCCGATATATTGATCCACCGGCATCCATTTATTCGCCGTGGCCGCATCTACGGCCTGCGCGGAATCCTGTGCGCTGAGGTAGCGCAGGAAATACCACGAGGAATCCACGAACGTATCCATGGTGTCGGATTCGCGGGTGGCGGGTTTGCCGCAGCTCGGGCATTCGCAGTTCATGAAGGCTTCGCTGGATTTGAGCGGCGATTCGCCTTCCGCTTTGAATTCCACATCGGTCGGCAGCAGGATCGGAAGGTTTTCCTCCTTTTCCGGTACAACCCCGCAGTCGGCGCAATAGACCATCGGGATCGGTGCGCCCCAGTAGCGCTGGCGGGAGATCAGCCAGTCGCGCAGGCGGAAGTTGACCTTGCCGACACCGAAGCCTTTTTCTTCAGCGGAAGCGGTCATCCGCTTAATGGCTTCGCGGTTGGCGACACCGGAGAATTCGCCGGAATCGACACAGGTGCCGTCTTCTGTATATGCGTCTTCCATTTCGTCCAGCACCAGCGAGTTGTCCGGGTTTTGGATGGAAAGCTTGATCGGCAGATCATATTTTTTGGCGAAGGCAAAGTCGCGCGTGTCGTGCGCGGGTACCGCCATGACCGCGCCGGTGCCGTACATGAGGACATAGTTGCCGACCCACAGCTCGATCTTTTCGCCATTGTAGGGATTGATCAGGTAGCGCCCGGTAAAGCGGCCTTCCTTCTCCACTTCGTCGGCCTCGCGGTCGAGATTGGTCAGCTTGGAACTGGCCTTGATAAATTCGAGCACCTCCTGCTCCTGCGGCAGACCGGCCACGAGGGTTGCAAGTTCCGGATGTTCGGGGGCCAGCGCCATGTAGGTGCATCCATAGATGGTGTCAACGCGGGTGGTGTAGCAGGAAATTTTATCGGTGTTGTCCCCCGCCCCGTCTTCACGCGGCACGATCGGGAAATCAATTTCCGCGCCTTCGGAGCGGCCGATCCAGTTTTTCTGCATGGTCTTGACGCGGGTCGGCCAGCCGTCGAGCGTATCAAGATCGTCGAGCAGGCGCTGGGCATAGTCGGTGATTTTGAAGAACCACTGATCCATCGACTTCTGGTCGACTTCGGAGTCGCAGCGTTCGCATGCGCCGTCGACCACCTGCTCATTGGCCAGTACCGTTGCGCAATCGGGGCACCAGTTGACATTGGAGTTCTTTTTGTAAGCGAGGCCCTGTTTGTAGAATTGTATGAAGAGCCACTGCGTCCATTTGTAG
>JABDQT010000069.1 GCA_013042165.1 Kiritimatiellales bacterium
GCCGGCTTCACTTCGGTCGATGTCTGGTTCCAGTGCTTCAACTTCATGTCCATGCTCGCCATCAAATAGTGCCGGGTCGGGGGACCCGGCCTACACGTTGTAGGCCCGCTGCCCTCAGCGGGCGATAAGAATGAAAATCGACTACACAGAATTTTACGAGCAGCTGAAAAACACACCACTCGAGCCGTGGATCGAGCTGCTGCCGAAACGGATCGCCCATGGCCTGCGCTATGAACGCCACGGTCTTCTGCCTCAATGGGAGGAGGCACTCGCGAAACTTCCAAAGATCGTAGAAGCGACGCCCTCGTCGCTTTCCCCGCGCACGCAACGCGACGAGGGCGTCGCGTCTACGTTGGTTGATCTGAAAAATGAAGTCAGGGTGGATGGGCAGCCGATCGACGGACTCGAAGAGTTGCTTAAGGCATTCCATCCGTGGCGCAAGGGGCCGTATCACATCCACGGTGTGGATATCGATACCGAGTGGCGCTCCGACTGGAAGTGGGACCGGGTGCTGCCGCACCTTCAACCGCTCAAAGGCCGCACCATCCTTGATGTCGGCTGCGGCAACGGCTACCACTGCTGGCGCATGGCGGGTGAAGGAGCCAGGCTGGTCGTCGGCGTCGACCCCTCGCCCATGTTTGTCTGCCAGTTTTTCGCCATGAAAAACTTTATCCGGAATCCCCGCGCATGGGTACTGCCGCTCGGCATCGAGGATGTACCGGCAGCGCCGGGGGCCTTCGATACCGTTTTTTCCATGGGCGTGCTCTACCATCGCAAGGATCCGCTGGAGCACATTGAGCAGCTCAAGTCGTTCCTGCAGCCGGGCGGTGAACTGGTCATCGAAACGCTGGTCGTCGATGGTCCTGTGGGCCATGCGCTGACACCCGAAGGACGCTATGCCAAGATGCGCAACGTCTGGTCGATCCCTTCAGTGCCGACCCTCGAACGCTGGCTTCGCGATTGCGGACTGGATAATATCCGAACGGTTGACGTCACCGCGACCTCCATCGAGGAGCAGCACTCCACAGAGTGGATGACCTTTGAATCACTTCCCGACTTCCTCGACCCCGACGATCCATCAAGAACCGTCGAAGGCCACCCCGCCCCCAAACGCGCCGTCATGCTGGCTCAATAAATGCGTGTACTTCAGTAAGCCTATGTGATACCGCTTATTTTCAATATAAGCATAAGCTAATGTATTAACTGGAGAGCCCCTGTGAAACGAATTACACCTTGTCTTTTAGTTGCCGCGATTGCGTGCTCGGCCAGCGCAACCTGGCTCGACTTAAACAGTGCAATCCTAGACCTGACAGGAGCAGACACCTCATCTTCGACGTATTCCGACGCGCTCTCGGTGCAGGCAACCACCGCTGGTGACGTACTGGTCATCAGCACATTCTCAACGGAAGCCGCGAACAAAACCGGTCTCGGTGAATGGCAGTTGAGTTATGGAGGCCAAACCTCAACATCCATCAGCAGAACGCTCGATAGCAAAAACGATATCGGCATTGCCTCCGTTGTGCATGTTTTCACCAACGTTACCGGAGGCAGTAACATCAACCTTCAGCACCGTACCTCAGCCAACGATACGCTTACCACCAGCGGAGCCAATCTTGTGGCCATACCGCTTACAACCTCCACTGGCGAAAAACTCAATCATGGTATTTATCAGCAGACTTCGGGATTTCAAACCGGATCACCAACGTTTGTCGGCACCGGCATGCAGACCTCGGTGCAGCTCGACCGTGCATCCAATAATGGCATATACATTGCCGCTTCATTCAACGCTCAGGCCATAGACGCCGCCGAAACCGGCTCGTGGCAATTGCAATACCGCCTCGCAGGAGGTTCCTGGGTCAACACCGGAACCGAGATGAAGCGGGCCATGGGGTCCACATCCGACAAGGGCGCGGTCACCTTATACGCTTTGGAGGAAGGACTGCCTCCGGGAACCTATGAGGTGCAGCTGGCGGGAAAATCCGAAACCGGGGAAACGGTCGAAACACTCAACGGCACCCTGGCTGCCGTAGCGCTCTCCTATACCAATGAAACAGGCGGTGGATACTTCGATGGATTTGCCGTGGATGACACATCACTCAATGAGGTAGGCGGCCCCTATGACGGAGTGCAGCTCACGTTGAATCTTGAAAATCCCGATAGCGACGTTTTTACTTCCATGAGCTTCTATAGCAAGGCCGGAGTCGGGAAAAACCAAACCTCCGCCTTCGATCTATGGGCCACCAATGCCGTCTCGGAATACAGCAATCAGGGCAATCAGCGCCTCTTCGAAGATGGCACCGATTTCGGATCCGGCGGATCGGTGGCATATTTCAGCAATGTAGAGGCGGGCGAACTCACTCTTTTCGGGCGTAAAGACGAAGTATCAGGTCAAAGTGAGGTGCCCGGCGTAACCCTCGTCGGGTTTTCCACCGAAGCCATCCCGGAGCCGGCCGTCATCACCTTATTTGCAGGCTGCGGCATCTCCATGATTTTCGTGCGGCGCATCTTCGGAAAACAGGCCTGATTCCTGTATCCAAGGACATTGCCCTATACGCCTTCTTTTCCGTGTATTCGGTGATGCGAAGCGCGGCTGTCCATCGAATGGACCGCAATGAAACGTTGTGAAATGGCAATTTCGTGGCTAACCTCCAACCATGAACCTCTCAAAGTTTGGTGAAAAGTTTACGCGCAAGGCGGGGATCACCCAGCTGATGGACGATCTGGGCTCAGCGATGGCCGGCGGCGACATGCTGATGCTCGGCGGCGGCAACCCGGCCCACATTCCGGCCGTGCAGGATCGGTTCCGCCGGCGGATGGAAGAGATTCTTGCGGAGCCCCTCGGATTCGAAACGATGATCGGCAACTATGACGGATCGCGCGGTAACGAGGCGTTCATCGAAGCGCTGGCCGGAATGCTTCACGACACCTTCGGCTGGGATATCACCGCCAAAAACATTGCGCTGACGAATGGAAGCCAGAATGCCTTCTTCTGCCTTTTCAACCTGTTTGCGGGCGATATGCCCGACGGTTCGAAAAAGAAAATCCTTTTTCCGCTGACGCTGGAATATATCGGCTATGGCGATGTGGGGCTGACGGACGACTTTCTGACCGCACGCCTGCCGCACATTGAGCTGCTCGATGACGGACTGTTTAAATATCATGTCGATTTTGAGTCACTGGACATCGGTGATGATGTCGGCGCCATCTGTGTGTCGCGGCCGACCAATCCGACGGGCAACGTCTTGACGGACGATGAAATTATTCATCTCGACGCCATCGCCCGCGAAAAGGGTATCCCGCTAATCATCGACAATGCCTATGGCACGCCTTTCCCCGATATCATCTATACCGAAGCCCAGCCCATCTGGAATGAAAACACCGTGGTCTGCATGAGCCTCTCGAAATTCGGCCTGCCGAATCTGCGGACCGGTATTGTGATTGCCCGCGAAGAGATTGCCGCGGCCATTGCGGACATCAACGGCGTCATGCATCTTGCGCCGGGCGGCATCGGGGCGCGCATGGCGCTGGATCTGGTGCGCAGCGGAGAAATCATGCAGATCAGCCGCGAGATCGTACAGCCCTTCTATGAACGCAAGGCCAGACGAACTCTGGATCTTTTCCGAACTGAGCTCGACGGTCTGCCCTGCCGCATCCACAAGCCCGAAGGCGCCATCTTCCTGTGGCTCTGGTTCCAGGACCTGCCCTATCCATGTGAACGGCTTTACGAAGAGCTGAAGCAACGCAATACGCTGGTCATCCCCGGCCACCATTTTTTTCCGGGGCTGGAGAATGAATACTGGCAGCATAAGCATGAATGCATCCGGGTCACCTATGCCCAGGATGATGCCATCGTGGAGGAAGGCGTGAAGGTCATTGCCGATCAAGTCAGAAAGCTTTACGGGTGACACATCGCTCCCCTTGGGCTAAGCTTTTCCCCTGTTCAACGCTATGCAGATAAACCCATGAAAATTCATCTTTTTTTATTTTTCACGGCCGTGGCCGCACTAGGTATCGCCGACAACATTGTACTCAAGGGCGGAGCGCAAATCCTCGCCCCGGTCATCAAGCAGACCGACGATGCCAAGGTGGTGGATCTGGGTTACGACGTGCTGCGTATTCCCGCAAGCGAAATCATTGCAACCTATGATAACGAACCGGTTGAAGGCACGATTCCGGATGACACCAATCGACTCTATTCGGTTCAGGTGCCTGAACGCATCACAACGTCCGAGGCCTCGACGCTCTACGCCCCGGCCGTTGTACTGGTTAAAACCGCAGCGGGTCTGGGTTCGGGATTTTTCATCAACAAGGCCGGCTATCTCATCACCAACTTCCATGTGATCGCGGGCGAAAAAAAGATCTCCGTGACCCAGTTCCTGCAGGAGAATCAGATTTTGCGGAGAGTGGTGCACAAGGATGTGGAAATCGTTGCGGCTGCCCCGTTCCACGATCTGTGTGTGCTTCGGATCAAGAACTTCGATACCGAGATCACACCGGTGGTATTTGCGCCGGAGGAAGCGCTGCGCATCGGCGAAACCGTTTTCGCGATCGGGAACCCGCTCGGACTGGAGCGCACCGTAACCGAGGGCGTATTGAGCCAAACCCATCGAAACTTCGGCGGCATCCTGTATCTGCAGGTCGACGCTCCCGTGAACCCCGGCAACTCGGGCGGCCCCCTGTTCAATGCGCGCGGTCAGGTGATCGGGGTCATCAATATGGGTGTGCCCAGCATGGAAGGCCTCAACTTCGCGATTCCCGCATTGCATACCAAGTATATCCTCGATCACATCGACGCCTTTGCCTACGACGCCACCAATCCCGAATCCGGGTTTGTGTATCCCGATCCGCCGCGGCGGCCCGGTAAGTTTTCTTCCGAACAAAAGGAGCAAATCCATGTCCCGATGCCTTAGAATCGCCCTCCTGATTTTGATTCCCGTTGTGCCGATCGCTTCGTTCGGCATGGAGCGCACGGAGCTGCTGCCTCCGGAGGCGCAGGCCTATGTCCGCATCACCAACACGACCAACTTCTGGACGCGCCTGAAGGCCTCACCGCTTGGGCAGCTCTGGGCGGACCAGCAATTCCAGGACTTTCTCGGCAATCCCGATGCTGAAACCTGGCAGGAGCTTTTTTTCGCAAATGAATCGACGGCCGAGGACGAGGTCTTCCTTGAACAGTTGAAGATGTTGAATGGCGAGGTTATTCTGGCTTTTGACACAGAACACGACGATCCCTATCTGGTAGCGGCCATCAGCGAGGCCGACTTCCAGCGCAGTCTGGAACTCGATGAAAATCTTGCGGACCTGGCGCACGACACGTTCGACATTGTCAGAAGCACCTTCCAGGATGTGGAGATTATCCAGCACATTGATCATCCCGGCGAGCCGAGAGAGACCTCGTCCTGGCAGACCTTCGTCAACAATACGCTGGTGCTGGGCTATAGCCGTGAATGGATCGAGCAGTGCATTGTAACCTTAAAGAAAGAGACGGTGAAGGAACCCGAGGGTAATCCAATACTGAACCTCAACATTCCGCTGGCCAAACTGATTCAACATTCGATCGATTCGAAGAAATCCAGATCTCAGGAATCCGCCCTGCTTACCGCACTTGGATTGCTCGATATCGAGCGCCTCACTGCGCAGCTCGAACTGAAAGAATCCGAAATGGTGGCGGATAACGTACTGAGCATATCCAATCTGGAACGGGGGCTGTTCACGATTCTCGATGTCCAGCCCTCGGAACTTCCCACCGTGACCTTTATTCCTGAAAACATCTCCTCCATCGAGGTGGGTCGCGTCAACCTGCTCCGCTTCTGGCGGGAAATCCCCAACGTCCTTTTGGCGGCCCAGCCCGGCATGAAGCCGCAATTCGATATGCTGCTGGCTATGATTCAGCAGCAGGCTGGAATCAATATCGAACTGGATCTGCTGGCCAATATCGGAACCCGGTATATCTCTTTTGCCGTCGCAGAGAATGAGGGACAACGTTCGGTGGTGGCGGTTGACCTCAAGGATGGGGCGGCCTTCAAAAAAGGGCTCGAAACCGCGATGGCCGCACCGGCCATGCAACCCTATGTGGCCGCCGGAATCGATATTCAGGAGTTTCTGGATCACACGATATATGTTCAGAAGAACGCCTCTGAGACCGTCCCCAACGGACTGGCGATCTCGGGCGACTACCTGCTGTACGGAGCTCCGGAAGGACTTCGTCAGGTGATCCGCTCGATCACAAGCGATGCCGCCGCCAATCAGTCCTTCGAACGTTCTGAACTGGTGAAGGGATTGCGTCGGCATGTGCCGCCGAGAGCCTTTGCCTACAGCGCCATCGACTGGAAGACAAATATCGATGTCCTCATGGGCGAGCTATCCAAACCTAAAAATCGTGCCCTCATCCAACAGCAATGGGCACGCAGCGGCGCCGCTTTGCCTCCGCCGGACTTCAGCAAGCTGCCGCCGGCCGACCATATCGCTTCCTTTTTCAACACGTCATACCAGTATCTCGAGGCAAGCATCGACGGCCTGCATCAACGGATCATATTAAAATACTGAACGGGGCTCGGGCATGCGCTTTTTCATTACGCTTATCGCAACGGCCATGGTGGCAGGCTCCTTCGGCGCCGAGGACGATGTACCCCGCCGTACGTTCGGCTTTCAGCCTTTGGAAATCTACAACTTCAAGCAGGGCACCAGCCGATTGATCGTGGCCGATCTCAATCTGGATGGCCTGGATGACATCCTCTTCGCCAACAACCACCTCTCCCGGCTGGAGATCCTCGTCCGTAAGCCGGCCACCGCCTCGAAAGAACATGTTCTGCCGGAACTGGAAGATTGCTTCGACAACCAGGGCATCATTGTGGACCAGGGGCTCAAGGCCATTCGCGTGGGCGATCTCAATAACGATGGCCTGCCTGATATCGCCACTTTCGGAACCGCGGTCGGCCTGGTTATCCGCTACCAGCAGGACGACGGAACCTTCGGTGAACCTTCGCGTATTTTCATCAAGGACGCCTCCGATGTCACCACGATCCAGCTGGGCGACCTCAACGGCGATGGGCTCAAAGATATTCTCGTCTGCCGGAAGGATCAGGCCGATCTGCATTGGAACCGCGCAGAAAATCCCTTCCTCGAAAAGAAGACGCTCACCTACTCCACCGACAAAAGTTATTATGGCGACATCGCCGACATCAACCGGGACGGGCTTCCCGACCTGGCCTTCCATTACAATGCCCCCCGCAATCCGCTCAAGATCCGATACGGAAGCGGGGACGGCCTCTACGGTATTGAACAACCGATCGACCTGCCTCCGCGACAATACATGGACATTCTTCAACCCAGCGGTTCCGCCCCGCAAATCGGCATGGTTCTGCGCAATCGTCTCGCCTTCCGGCTCTATGACTTTGTGGAAAAAGAACAGCCTCCGCTATTGGCTTCGCAGGAGGTTTCGCCGGGGCGCATCGGCCTGGAAGGGACAAGCAAGAAGGCGCCGCCCGCCTGGGCTCCGGGCGACTTCAATGCCGACGGAGCCGATGACCTGCTGGTGGCTGCTCCGGAGTTGAGCCGGCTGCATCTTTATTTTGGCGGCGAGAGCGGGCTTGATCCCGAACCGCAGCGCATCGACACCCTGTCCGATGTTGTTCGCGCCGATCGCCTGGCGAATGGCGACATTCTGGTTATCAGCAAGAAGGAAAAAGTTGCGGCGCTGCACGATGCCGCCGATCTTTCCCGCTTTCCCCGAATCCTCAACACTCCCGGCGAGGTGCTGGCCGGCAGTGCCGTTGAATCCGGGAATGAGGCCTGGTTTGTATGCCGGGACGAGGACAAAAACCTGCAGCTTATCCGTATGCCCATGAGCGGGGATGCCGGCAAGGTTTATCCCCTCGACATGAAGAACGCTCCCAGCGATCTGCTGGCCTTTGCACTGCCGGACAACAAGATCGGCCTGATGATGTTCATGGCCTACGACACCACCAGAATGTATCTGTTCAGCAACGGTGAAATCGAGGAGCTCACCAGCGAATCGTTTCGCGCCCTGACTCAAAAGCTTGTTCGCTCCAACCTGCATCTTGCCACCCCCGGTGACGGCAGTGAACTTATTGTAACCCAGGGGCCCATTGCGCGACAGTTCCAGTGGAAAGGGGATCATTATGAAGTGGTGCGCCAGTTCAACCCCGAAAACCCGCGTGCCGATCTGATCGCCGCCACCCGATATGCCCTGCTTGACGG
>JABDQT010000082.1 GCA_013042165.1 Kiritimatiellales bacterium
GCTTTAACACATCCTTCATACAAATTTTGTACAGTAGAGCAAATATGCGGGCTCTTGAGCCTTTATCCAACGTCTGAATTCAGTACCGGTGGCGCGGATAATCGCCTCTGCCTGATCCCGTCATGAGAGCAAGAATCGTGCCCCACTGAGCACGGTAGGGATATAATCGTGAAAACGGTCCGAAGGGAGCGGAACCTGCCGGAAAAATATCGATGTACGGGATCCGCACATCCCGGTAGGATTCGGAATATCGGGAGGTTTGAAGGATGGAAACTATTCGGGCGTTCATAGCTGTTGATATTGGAGACGAGCTGCGTGCCCATCTGGACGGGTTGCAGCGCAGGCTTAAGAAGGTGCATGCCGATGTGCGCTGGGTAAAACCTCCCGACATGCACCTGACGCTCGCATTTCTTGGTGCACTGCCCGTGGAGCAGATTACCCCGTTGCAGGTTTTGCTCGATGGAGGGTTGCAGCAGATCGGTCCCTTTGAGCTGACTGCGGCCGGCACCGGATATTATGGCCGCCGCGGCCAGCCGCGCACGATCTGGGCGGGCGTTGAAGACTGTCCGCCCCTGAAGGCACTCCAGCAAAGAATTGCCGAGCTGCTTGAAGCCGGCGGGATTGAATTCGATCGCAAACCGTTCTCGCCCCACCTCACCCTCGGACGGGTCAAGGGCCGAAATCACACCGAATCGCTATTGGGCAAACTCGAGAAGTACAAGGCCGTCGAGCTGGGACGCGCACGGATTACCACGGTCGAACTGATCCAGAGCCTGCTGAAACCGCACGGCGTGGAATACGGGGTTCTGCACCGGGTGGCACTCTGCACAGGCAACGCCTGAAACGTTGCTTATTTTTCGGCTCATAGAGCCACGCAACGCGAGGCTGGTGCACAAAGCAACAGCAACGGAGTAAGGTGAAGTGGCAATCAGTCTATCCGAAGGTGGATTTATTCCAACCCCAGTGGTCGGACTCGATCGACTGGAACGTCACGTAGATGCGGTCCATCGCTATCCCGAGGTGGTCGTTGAGCAGAATACAGATTTTCATGGTGAGCTCGTGGTTCACGATGCGGTTCAGCCCGCCAATGCTTTTCACCTCGGCATAGGCGGCGGCATCCTTGGTGCCGGACATCATCAGATCCGCCTGGGAGGCCACCACCATCACATATTTTTCGGGCTTACCGATGGTTTCGGCTACGATGGCGGAAAGTTCGTCCAGCAGTTCCTTCGGGATTTTTTTTGAACACGTCAGGTTGATCATCGGCATGGCATCCTCCTTATTCCAATTCCGCAGGTGCGGTAAAACCATACTGCTTGCTGGTCTGTCTGCTCAAGCCGGAAACATGCGGTTCAATAATCGCGAGCGCCTCGGCCCGCCGTTCCTTCGGCAGGTTCACGAGCCAGGCATCAATGTCGATCCGCAGCCATTTCGGGCCATGACCATTGGGGACGGCGCAGCCCACCAACAATGGATATTCATCCGGGAACGCCTGCTGCAGCGCGAGCATCATGCGGTAGGACAGCGCATAGGGCTCGCGCCGCGATCGCTCAAAGCGTTGCTTCCAGTCGCCCCACTCCTTGCCGAGCGTCTGGCACACCTGTTCCGAGAAGACGGTGGCCAGGCCCTCCATGTACCAGTCGGTGATGCGCGGATTCAGCAGATGGGCACATTCGTGGCCCAGCAATGCATAATAGTTTTTGTGGTCGGGATCCACGCCGATATAGATCACATAAACGCCATTTGAAGCATCCACGCATTCCGTCAGCGAAAAATCTTCGCCGATGCGGTAGGAGCGGGCCTCGGCGGTTTTGCGGGAGCGGCGAAGCATGATCGTGTTCACCGCAATGACCGGTTCGCCAAACTCGGCAACGGCCCGCTCGAGGGCGAGGAAAACAAACTCCCGCGAGGCTTCGTCGTCAATGGGTTGATAGGCTTCGTACCAAGGCCCCGGCGGCTTTGAATCGGGCAGCCGCACGCAACCGGCGAAAAGAGAACACAACAGGAGGAGTGCAAGCCCGGCGATAGTTGATCTACGATTGCACACGCCGTGGCCAGCCTTCCTTATTCCGGATCTTCGGTGGTGTTACCGGCTCCGGTTATTCGCCGTCGCTCGGATCCCGCTCGATCTTCGGCGGTTCGCCGACGATCTCCTTGACCTGAATGGTGATATTGCGGATCTCCTCGAGGCCGAGCGACTCGCGTACGCTTTCACGCACGCGCTGCTGCAGCACCTGCGAGAGTTCGGGAATCTTGTTGCCCGACACCACCCTCACGGACAGGGCGATATCGAGGCCGCCCTTGCGGTGCATCAGCTTGCTGTCGATGCTCTTGACCGCGGCGAACTCCTTGGCCACGCGCTCGATGAAATCCTGAATGGCCTTGATGCTGATGCCCACGCTGCCGTCATCGGCCTGGAAATCGATATAGGCCTCCTGCTTGCGGCCCACGCTACCCGCGCAGCGCAGCAGCACGGAAAGTATGAGAATAGCGCCCACACTGCCGGCGACAAACGGAATCTGAAGCAGGTCGCCAATCAGCTGACCAACTTCCGGATTGAAGAAACTGCCATAGATCAAACCCGCACCGATCAACAGCAGCAACAGGGTCATCACAAAATTACCGAACCAGCCCGACTTTGCTTTCATGGCCTATTCCTCTGTTTTCTTTTCGTCCTTGCTGCGAATTCCCTGAACCACCACGTTCACGCCATACACCTGCTGGCCGGTCATATCCTCAACGGACTTCTTAACCGCGGACTGCAGCTGAACGCAGATATCGGGAATGCGCACGCCGAACTCGAGCACGACCGTCAGGTCGATCGTCAGCAGCTCTTCGTTTTCCTTCTCGATGCGAATGCCCTTGTCCTTCGACTTCTTGCCGATCATGCCGGCAAGATCGTCCGCAAGGGATCCCTGCAGTTCCACCACGCCCGGCACCTTCTTGGCCGTTTCGTGGGCAATGATCGCAATCACGTTGTTGTTGATTCTGATTTGACCGTACTCGGATCCGGAGGCCTCGGTTACCGTCGAGAACTCGCGCGTATCCGCCACTGCGTTGCCTGTTTGATTATCCATCGCCATACTCCTTGTCGCTTTTTACGAATTCAGAAAAACCTCGTGCATGAATTTTTCGAGGTAGGCCGTATTATACGTGCCATCCACGAATCGCTTGTCCACCATCAGAGCCTCGCCCAGCGGAACCGACGTATGCGGCCCGTTGATCGTAAACTCCTCCAGTGCGCGGCGCATGCGCATAATCGCCTCATCCCGGTCTTTTCCTACAGCAATGATCTTGCCAATCATACTGTCATAGTAGGGCGAGATCGTATAGCCCGAATAGACATGCGAATCGATGCGGATGCCCGGCCCCCCCGGAAAATGCACCGCTTCGACCGGCCCCGGAGAAGGCGTAAAGTTGTTGTACGGATCCTCGGCGTTCACGCGGTACTCGATCGCATGGCCGCTGATGACCATCTCGTTCTGCGTAAAGGAGAGCTTTTCGCCGGCCGCCACGCGGATCTGCTCCTTCAGCAGGTCGATGCCGCTGACCTCTTCGGAGACCGTATGCTCCACCTGAATGCGGGTGTTCATTTCCATGAAATAGAACTGCTTGGCCTTCTCGTCATAGAGGAATTCCAGCGTACCGGCGCTGTCGTAGTTCACCGCCTTGGCGGCCTTGACAGCGGCATCGCCGAGCGCCTTGCGCTCCTTGTTGGTCAGCGACGGGCACGGAGCCTCCTCCACCAACTTCTGGTGGCGGCGCTGGATCGAGCAGTCGCGCTC
>JABDQT010000084.1 GCA_013042165.1 Kiritimatiellales bacterium
AGCATGGTGTATTCAGGATGATGCAGAGGCCCCTGCTCACCCCGCCGGAAGCATTTGCCCACCTCGAAAATCTTCTCGTGTCCAACGGCCAGCAGCTGCTTGTGAAAGATCTCGGGCGAGGTTCGCAGGTACTGGTCTCCCGCCGGCTCGGCATCAATATGCAGTTCCATGCAGGGCGCTTCAATGCGGATCGGGGTCTCCACCTCGATAAAGTCCTGGTCATGAAAAAACGTCCTGATGCTTTGCATCAAGACGTCCCTCGCAGCTATGCCATCACTGAACATCAGCCCTTTGACGCGCGGTCGGCGTATGTACCGGTCCGGGTATCAATACGGATGGTGTCGCCCTCATTGATGAAGATCGGCACATTGATTTCATAGCCGTTTTCCAGCTTGGCCGGTTTCATGACATTGGTGGCGGTGTCGCCACGTGCACCGGGTTCGGTTTCAGCAATCGTCATTTCGACAAAATTAGGCAGGGTAATATCAAGCGCGCGATCGTTATGAAACAGAATCTCAACCTGCATGTCGTCCACGATGAAAAACATCAGATCACCGAGCAGCTCCTCGTTAAGATGAGCTTCCTCGTACGTTTCGTTGTCGGAAAAAACATAATTATCGCCGTCTATATAGGAGAACGTATAATCGCGCGACAGCAGCGCGCAGCGGTTGATCTTGTCCACGGAACGATATGTTTTGTCGAACGTGTTCCCAGTGATCAGGTTTTTTATTTTGCAACGGTAAAGTGCCTGACCCTTGCCGGGTTTAGAAAACTCAAAATTGGTGATCATGCATGGGTCGCCATCGATCTCGATCTTCAACCCCTTTTTTAAATCCGATGCATTGTACATAACAAATATCCCCTAGTTCTAATCTTCAAAATGGCCGCGCATTATGCAGAAACAGCATTGCTGTGCCAAGTGGTTTTTCAACCGCGATATAATGATGCATTCGCATAAAACCGGGCGTTTTGTCTCAATATCGCGGCTTGCACCCTGATAACTCATTGTGATAGTTTTTCAATCCAACCGTAACAAGAGAATTGAGGGGTAAAACCCGAGAGGAGATAACGAGATGAAAAAACAAATTCCATTTTTAATTGGTGCATTTGCTGTACTTTTTACCGCAACCGCACTGGATGCCTCAGCCGCCAAGAAAAATGAACCGAAGGATCCCGAAGAGATTTTGGAAGCGACAGGCGGAAAACATTTTGTAGAAAAAATGAAGGTCGACGATGTCGGATCAGTCAAGGTGAAGGACCGGAAGACCGATGAAGAGTCTTATTATCATGTTTACAGCAGCTACGTGAACGACAAGTACCGTCTTATCATTTTTGACAATACACCGCGCTATTTGGGTTATTACGAAACCAATCACGAACCGATCGATTATGAAGAAGGAGCTGTCTTGCTCGGCGACAGCGAGAGTCCGTTCAAAATTCGTTTCAGGAGCATCAAAGAGCCCCCCGCTCAGGTCAGCATTGACGGCGTTTCATCTCCTTTCGTCAAGAATGAGAAGGCTGCAGAAGCCGCCAAGCAGGAAGCCGCCGCAGCGGCCGCTGCAGAAGAAGCTGACAAACCCATCAAGCCTGAATACCGTGATTGGCAGATCACTATGAGAGGTCAGACGTCCACGCACAATGCTATCTTTGTCCAGAAGCTTGGCAGCAAGGTCAAGATCAAGGAATCCAAGCGCGGCAAAACCGCCACAGTCCCAATCAGTTCGCTTTCAAAGGCTGATCAGGATTACCTTAAGAAACTCGGCGTGCTCTAATGATCGCGAGCTCATAAGTGTCAGCCGTCCGGATTGCCGGGCGGCTTTTTCTTTGCCCTTGAGAGGCACAACGCATGAACGAATATACCATACCTCAGGTTGCCGCCACCATTGACCACGCAGTGCTGAAGCCCAACCAGACCGAAGACGATGTGCGCACTCATGCGGAGCTCTGCATTCAATATGGTGTCGCCAGCATGTGCGTTCGGCCCTGTGACATTCGACTTGCCGCTGGCTTGCTGCAGGACAGCGGGATACTCGTTTCATCGGTGCTCAGCTTTCCCCATGGCCACGACAGTTCTGCAACCAAGGTATTCCAAGCCCGGGAGGCCATCGAAAGCGGTACTGAAGAAATCGACATGGTCATGAATATCGGTGCGTTTCTTTCCGGCAATCACGCTTATGTTCTCGATGATATAGCCGGCGTGGTGGCGCTGGCCCATGCACACGGCGTTCGCGTGAAGGTGATTCAGGAAAGCTGTTTTCTCACGCTCGAACAGGTAGGAAAAGCATGCGAAATAGCCTGGGAGGCTGAGGCTGACTTCGTGAAAACCTCGACGGGCTTCGGACCCTCTTCCGCCACACCTGAGATTATTGAGAAAATGGTGCAAACCGTGGGCGGAAAAATGGGCATCAAGGCCTCCGGCGGCATCCGCACATGGGAGCACGCCGTGGGTTATCTGCGGCAGGGTGCCACGCGTCTGGGTATCGGCGACACCAAAGCCGTGCTGGAAGGCAAGAGTTCGACCGGCGATTATTAAGACGCCATTTTTTCTGAAACAGCGATCTCCAGCTCGGTATCGGCCTGTCGCTTGAACTGGAACTCGACATTCGTAACGCCAAACGCCCGGCTGATGGATTCGAGGGTGGACTTGGCCGACTTCTGTACCTCGGATTCAATGTTGTTAATCAGCTCAATGGCCTGATTTCTTGCATGCCCCTTTGCCGCATTGACGAGCTTATTCTTGTCCTCTTCCGAAAAGCCCCCGTTGATGAATCCATTCAATAGGTCGGGCAACAGCCAGGGCAGCAGCTTGGAACCCTGCTCATCGTAGAATCGAATGTCGCGGATGTGGACTTCGTACTCGCACGGCGGCATCGAGATGCTGTAGGCCGCGGCCCCCTTTTCCTGGATCTCGAACTGGGGACTCTGGAGGTTGTAGCGAAAATCAATTTCGAACTCGAAGATCATCGCCATCTTTTTCCCGCTCAACACCCAGCTCAGGTAGCGCGTTCCGAATTCTCCCCAGGTATGATCGGTTTCGGTGACAATCTCCTTGGTGAGCACCTTGTAGACCGATAACCGTCCAATGGCCTTGAGCTTTTCAATGCTTGAGAAGATACGCACTTCGGCGGCGGGCTTTTTTTTGCGAGTTTTGATCGCAAACCACAGGGCACCCATCACCACCAGCGCGGCAATCATTCCAACCATAAATTCATTCATTTGTTCACCTCACTGCTTCACCGGAGAGTATCCAATGGGCTGGTTTAAGTACAGGCTGATTTATCGAATCGCGAGACCGCGTCAAGGGGTGGTTTCTTCCAGCTCGAAATCAATCAAAAGCGGCAGGTGGTCAGAGAGCTGTATGCGGGGCATCTCAAAGCGCTTGATCCTGATTTCCGGACTATGCAGAATGAAATCGAGATGGCGCTTCGGGTTTCGGCTGGGATAGGAAGGTCGCATCTCCTTGTCGGCATTTTGCAAGCCGCTTGCCGACATCAGCAGCTGAATCTCATCCTCCCCCATGAATGCATTAAAGTCTCCGGCGACAATATAGGGCCGATTGGTCTCCTTAATCATGTTATATAGCCGCAAAATCTGTGCCTGGCGGGTTTTGTAGCTAAGCGCAAGATGCACCAGAAAAAACGTCACCTTTTCCAGCTCAAGCTCCATGACCATCTTTTTCATGCCCTGCTCAAAATAATGAAACTTTTCGCTGTGAATCGTGTCCTTGGCGAGGAAGGCGTTTCCCTGTTTGTTATAAATCGGGATCCGCTGCAAGCGGGAATCGGAGGCATATTTGGAACAATAGCTGTGAAAATGCCCCAGCTCGTTCGCAATCACTTCGACCTGGCTCTTGCGACCGGAACGATAGGAACCACTATCCACCTCAATTAATCCCACAACATCCGGATCGGCCTTGCCGATAAAATCGATGATATCACCCAGATGGTCATGCGTTCGGCCCAGCAATCCGATCAGAGGAAACTTACGCTGATTTCCGTGCGTTCCATAACATATATTGTACAGCAAAAACCTCATGCCTTAAATCTAGTCGCTTCCTGCTGTATGGCAACACCCGGCGCCAACTTTTACCTGTTATTTCCAAGTATACTCGGTTAGCGTACACTCATGGAATACGGCGATCTTGGCCTTACGTACTGGGTGGTGATCAGCACCTGCCTGCATCTTGCGGCATTTATTGGTGTAACCCTGCATGCGCTTCAGCGCCGCCGCAATGCAAGCGCAACGCTGCTGTGGATTTTCGTGGCATGGTCATTACCTCTTTTCGGACCCCTGCTTTACATTTCGTTCGGCATCGATCGTGTGCCCGCGAAAGGGTTGCAGAATCGAGCCGCCAACCAACTTTTGATGTATCAAATGGGCCAGCGCCATGCCGACAGCAGTCCATTCACCGCCTGGCATCTCGAATATCGCACCAGAACGGCGGATCTTGATAACAAGCTGAACCGCAACCTGAATCTGACCATTGACCGGCTAAACCCCGATCATCCATTGCTCGATGCCAACGCAATCACACCCTTGATCAGCGGCGACGAGGCCTACCCCAGAATGCTTCAGGCCATTCGCTCGGCAAAACACCATATCCATCTGCAAAGCTTCATTATCCACCGCGACGAAGCCGGCCGCGAATTTCTGGATACCCTTAAGGCCAAAGCCGAGGAAGGCGTGAAGGTGCGCCTCCTGTTCGACCGGTTTGGCTCAACGCATGCCTATCTCGGAGGCATGTTCCGCCGATACCGGAAGATCCCAAACCTTGAAATCTGCGGATGGACCCAGGCCAATCCATTCAAGGCACAATTCCAGATCAACCTTCGAAACCACCGGAAAAACCTGATCGTGGATGGACACATCGCCTTCTTCGGCGGTGTCAACATTGCCTCCCAAAACCTCGCCGTCAAGGGGCATGAGGCCATTCGCGACTATCACTTCATGGTTGAAGGACCGCTGGTTCATGAGCTGCAGCTCTCCTTCCTTCGCGACTGGTATTTCATGACTCAGCAACCGATCAACACCCTGCTCAATGAGCTCCATTTTCCACGGATGCTTTCCGTTGGCCAGACCCGGGCCAGACTGATCGACAGCGGGCCTTCCGCACCCCCCGGCATGATTGGCGAAGCATTGTTCAACGCCATCGTTATGGCCCAAAAACAGATCCTGCTGGTGACACCCTATTTTGTTCCTCCCTCCGACATTCTCAAGGCGTTGCGCTCTTCCGCACGACGTGGTGTTGATGTTCGGATTATCTTGCCGGAAATTAACAATCATAGATATGCCGGTATGGCATCGAAGGCGCTTTACGAAGAGCTGATGGAAGCAGGCGTCCGGATCTACGAACGCGCACCGCCCCTGCTGCATGCCAAAGCACTGCTTGTTGACGATAGCGTTGCTTTCGTCGGAACGGCAAATATGGATGTGCGCAGCCTGGAGCTGAACTATGAAACAACCGTCCTTTTCGAGGATGAGGTCTCGGTCGAGAAGCTCAAACAAATCGTGCATGAGGATATGGATAAAAGCCGCGAACTGGACTTCAACAACTGGATCAAGCGGCCGTTAATTCAAAAGCTCGGCGAAAACCTCTGCTCCCTCATGACACCGGTTTTATAATGCGCTTTTTTACCAAGAGCGCCTGAGTCGGAGGGTGCGGATGATCAGGGAACGATTTCCGAGCTTCGCAGCAAGCTGACTGCGATACGGATTGAGTATGCCGCCTGAACTTGACTCACGGTAACCCATGGTTCCCATTACATGATCCACCTGCGCCAAAGGCACCAGCGCAGTTCGAACCACTAATCCATAAGCTCAGGATCCGCTTCGACAGCCTGCGCAGCCTCTTCGGCATCCGCCGCGCTCATGAGCACAGCGGGCGCAACATCATTGGTCAGCGGATTGTCTTCCAGATCCTGCAACGGTTCTTCAACTACTTCCGGGATCGGCTCGACTTCATCTTCCGTCTTGTAGAATTTTTCATCTTCGGACGGATGGCGCAGAGCAACCCAATATTCGAGGTCATCCCCCTGCGCGCGCCGCTTTTCTTTAAGATGCTCACTCAATCGCTTGTGATACCATGCAATATTCAAGCCGTCGGGATTAATGGTTTCGATCGGGAAATGGTAGCTTTCCGAAAACCACGACCAATCCTTGAATTTGAAGTCATAATATTTCCCAACCAGATGCAGCAAGGGCCGCATTTCAGTGGTGGTTATTTTGTAAACCGAGCTGCACCATTTTTCAGATGGAATCAGGTCTTCAGGAATGGATTGACCATCCTCCTCGATAATCAGCGACGAATCCGGTCCCGTGCGGAAAAAGTTACCCGTTCTAAAAGCATCGAGGGATACATTGACCCACTCACTGCCGGTCCAGCCATGCAGCGATATCTTGCGGTTTGCATCAATCTTGTAGCTGAGCAGAAGCGTCGGATAGCGACTGGCGATGTCCATGCCAACACGGACCACGCTGTCTTCGCGTGGGACCATGATCAGAGTAATCTCATTCTGCCGGCCAGCAATGGATGAGAATACGACGCAGAAAAGCAGAGCCGCGCTTGCCATATATAACTTTCGTTTCATCGTACTTCTCCTAATTCTCCGGCGGCGGCGTGGGAACCGCCCGACCTGACAGCTGCTGATCAATCAACATCAAACCGCTTTTATCCTCACCCACCATGCGCAGCGGAAGTAAAATATCGTTCACATTCGCTTCTTCTTCGACCTGTTCGGTCACATACCACTGCAGGAAAGTCTGCGTAGCATAATCGGTTTCCTGGACCGCAAGGCTCATGAGCTTATGAATCGACTTGGTTATGAACTGCTCATGTTCAAGCGTCTGTTCGAAGACTTCGATCGGAGTTCCATATTCCGTGGGCGGCTCTTCGATTGCCTTGAGGTGGATTTCTCCTCCCTGGTTCAGGATGTAATCGTACATCCGGGTCACATGCATGTTTTCTTCTTCATACTGAAGGCGCATCCAGTGCGCGAATCCAGGGAGACCTATCGTATTGCAATAAGCCGACATGGCTAAATACATATAGGCCGAGTAAAATTCCTTGTTTACCTGCTCGTTGAGCTCTTTTTGCATTTTATCTGAAATCATGACAGCCTCCGTTCGTTTTCTTACGATTTAAATTATCCACCATCCGGCACATTAGTCAATGTCATTGGCACGCTTGGCTGAGACCACTGTGTTGTAAAGAAGCATTGTGATGGTCATGGGTCCCACACCTCCTGGAACAGGTGTAATCATCGATGCTTTTTCCTTAACTGCATCAAAGTCGACATCGCCGACCAAACGATATCCGCGCTCCCGGGAGGCGTCCTCCACCCGGTTTACCCCCACATCGATCACTACCGCGCTTTCTTTCACCATGTCGGCCGTTACCGTATTGGGCCAGCCGGAAGCGGCGATGATGATATCCGCCTGGCGGGTGTGGTAACCCAGATCCTTGGTGCGGGTATGGCATAACGTGACCGTGGCATTCGCTCCCTCCTTCTTTTGGAGAAGCATGTTAGCGACGGGTTTTCCTACAATATTGCTCCGTCCCACCACCACAACGTGGGCCCCCGAGGTTTCCACTCCGCTGCGGATCAGCATTTGCACCACTCCGTGCGGTGTACAAGGCAGGAAGGTCTCTTCGCCAATCATCATCTTGCCGACGCTCATCGGATGGAATCCGTCTACATCCTTATCCGGATTCACCGCAAGCAACACGGCCGATTCATTGATGTGTTTGGGCAGCGGAAGCTGCACAAGAATCCCGTTGATTTTGGGATCATCGTTCATGCGATTCACCAGCGCAAGCAACTCTTCTTCGGTTGTATCGGCAGGCAGGCGGTTGTCGTCCGAATAGATGCCGATATTCTCACAGGCCTTTTCCTTGGCGCTGACATAGGACTGGGACGCGGGATCATCACCCACCAGAATCACGCCAAGTCCGGGAACAATGCCTTTCTCCTTGAGCGAGGCGACTTCGGCCTTAAGTTCCTCGCGGATATCCGCAGCGATCTGCTTACCATCAATGATTTTTGCTGACATGCTGTTCGGAGCCTTTCGGGTTATTTGATAAAGCGGATGCAGATCGGATAGCGATAGGCAATCCCTTCGCTTGCCTTGATGGCCGCGATGATGATGCAGACAAACGCAAAAATGGCCAACGGGAAGAGGAGCAACAGCCCGATACCGATTACCGTGAGAAAAATGCAGATGGCCGCATAAATAAAGAGACTGATCTGGAAATTCAGCGCCTCTTTGCCTTGCTGATCAATAAATAATCCATCTTCGCGTTTGATCAGCCAGGTCACCAGTGTGGCAATCAGTCCGGCGGCCGGGATCGGCACCACAATCCCGCACAGTCCAACCAGATGGCATCCCATACCCCACTGGCGCTCGGATTTCGATATTCCCGATTTGCTCGATTCAGTCATGCTGGCTCCCGCCTCGGTATGTTCATTGTTTTCCATGGCACTCTCCTTGATTGCTCAATAATGGGAACATACCTTTTGCCCGTGCACGGTCGCAAACCCGATTTCCATATTTCCAGCAATCAAAAAAGCCTCCCCGAACGGAGAGGCTTCCTCAAAGTCAAATGCCTGAATCTTGATTAGGCTTCAGCTTTCTTGGCACAACATGCCTTGGTGCAGCCTGCCGCACACTTTTCGGCTTTCTTATCTTTCGTGCACGCTGTGCATTCGGCCTTCTTTTCTGCCGGACAAGCCGTGCATTCGGCCTTCTTGTCAGCTTTCTTTGCGGAACAACCGCAACTATCGCAGGCATAAGCCGCAGAACCAACTACCATCAGCGCCATTACAGCAATACTCATCATTTTCTTCATCGCAGGATCTCCTATGTTAGTTAACGAATCCCTTATGTGACCAATCCGGTCTCGATTTGTTCAAACCCTATCAGCAAAAACCGTCTTGTCACGAAAAACTTAATCGCATATCGCGGGCCGCTTTTACCTCGTCCAACCGCCCGACCGGGGTCGAAACAGGCGCATTATGCAGTTTATCGGGATCGGTTTCGGCCACTTCAAACAATTCCTCCATGACCTTTACAAAACGGTCAAGCGTGTCACGGTCTTCGGTTTCCGTCGGTTCGATCATGATCGCCTCGGGCACATTGAGCGGGAAATAGACCGTCGGGGGATGGAAGCCGAGGTCGATCATGCCCTTGGCAATATCGAGCGTATGCACACCATACTGCTTCAGGCACTCGCCAGAATAAACAAATTCGTGCATGCAGCGCCCCTTGTATTCCGCACCGAAAAGCGGCCGCAGCTTTTCCTGCAGATAGTTCGCGTTGAGCACTGCACGGTTGCTGGTACCGAGCATGCCATCACGACCCAACGAGAGAATATAAGCGTAGGCGCGTGCAATGATCCCGAAGTTTCCATAGAAGGGTGCAATGTAGCCGATGCTCTTCGGCTCGTCATAATTCAGCGCATAGGTGCCGTCCTTCGTTTTTTCGACGCGGGAGATCGGCAAATAGGGACGCAGTTTTTCAACAACCCCCACCGGCCCTGCGCCGGGGCCGCCGCCGCCGTGCGGCGTTGCAAAGGACTTGTGCAGATTCAGGTGGCAGATATCGAAGCCGATGTCGCCGGGTTTGTAGCGTCCCATGATCGCATTAAAGTTGGCCCCGTCGTAATACATCAGCCCATCCACTTCATGCACGGCATCGCAAATATCCCGAATGCGCGTATTGAATACCCCGTTGGTATTCGGGCACGTCAACATCACCCCGGCCGTCTTTTCGTTGAGCGCCGCCTTGAAGAGATCGAAATCCATCATCCCCTTTTCATCGGATGGAATGGTGACCACCTTGTAGCCGGCGAGCTGTGCGCTGGCCGGATTGGTGCCGTGCGCTGAATCCGGAATAATGATGTGATCCTTCTCTGAGTTTCCGCGATCCTTGTGATAGGCCGCCATGATCATCACGCCCGTCAGTTCACCATGCGCACCGGCCATCGGCTGCAGCGTAAACTCGGCGAGGCCGGTTGTTTCCGAAAGCAGCCGCTCGGTGTTGTAAAGAATCGCCAGCGACCCTTGGGTCAGCAATCCCCCGCCGCGCAGCTGGGGCCACAACGGATGTACCTCGGTCAGCTCGGGCAGATTGGCCGCGGCTTCGCAGGCCTTGGGATTGTATTTCATGGTGCACGAACCCAGCGGATAAAAGTGGGTATCGATCGAAAAATTCAGGCGGGAGAGCGCGGTAAAGTGGCGCACTACTTCAGCTTCCGAAACCTCCGGCAGATCAGCCGGCTGACTGCGCAGATACTTGGTTGGAATCTCCTCGTTCGGGGAGATCCGGATCGATGACATTTGCACTCCGGGACGGCCGGGTGATGATTTTTCGTAGATCAATTTCATAATCTTGACTCCCTAAGCCTTTAGCGCGCTTTCCAGTTTGGCTACCATGATATCGATTTCTTCCTTGGTGCGCTTTTCCGTGAAGGCGAGTAACAGAATATTTTCCATCCCCTTATAATAACGCCCTGCCGGGAAGCCGGCAGCGATTCCCTGATCGATGAGCGCGCTGACCACCTCGGTCGCATCTTTAGGAAGGCGAATGGCAAACTCATTGAAGAAGCGTCGGTTGAAGGCCGGCTCCACGCCGTCGATCTTGGTCAGCTTATGCCAGGCATAGCTGGCGCGGTCCATGCATTCCCGGCCCACTTCCAGAAAGCCCTCCCGGCCGATGAGCGATAGATAGATAATGGCACGCAACGCGCACAACTGCACATTGCTGCAAATGTTGGAGGTCGCCTTTTCTCGGCGGATATGCTGTTCGCGCGCCTGCAGCGTCAGCACGTATCCCCGGCGGCCCTGCGCATCCTCTGTCTCACCGACAATACGTCCGGGCATCTTGCGCACATATTTCATGCGTGTGGCCATAAAGCCCAGATATGGGCCGCCGAAGTTTAACGGCAAGCCAAGACTCTGCCCCTCACCCGTGACGATATCCGCACCCATCGCTCCGGGAGTCTCGACCTGTGAAAGCGCCATGGGATAGACCGACATGACGGCCAGAGCCTTCACTTCATGAATTTTTTCAATCAGCTCGGTCAGATTGTCCAGACATCCGAAAAAGTTGGGATTCTGCAGCACCACGGCTCCAACCGTGTCATCGAGCGCTTCGTGATAAGCGCTGCGGTCTGCCACACCGCTCTTGGACAGTGCAACCTCATGATATTCCACCGAAAGGTTTTGTGTATAGCAGCGCAGCATGGCCCGGTAGATCGGACTCACTCCTTCATCCACCAGCACCTTGTTTCGACGGGTCTGCCGCAAGGCCATCATGGCCCCTTCGATCAGTGCCGATCCGCCGTCAAACAGCGAAGCATTGGCCACCTCCATGCCGGTTAGGCGGCAGATTGCGGTCTGGTATTCGAACGCCGCCTGCAGCGTGCCTTGCGAGGCTTCAGGCTGATAGGGTGTGTAGGCGGTATAAAACTCGCCGCGGCTTGAGAGTGCGTTGACTGCGGCAGGAATATAATGGTCATAAAAACCCGCACCGCAAAAGTTCACCAGATTGGTCGAATTCCTGGATGCAATCTTGCGAATATGCTGCATCATCTCCATCTCGGAAAGACCCTCTGGAATCTTCAGCTCATCGGATCGAAGCTCGTTGGGAATGGCCGTGAACAGCTCATCAAAGTCGGCAATGCCCAAGGCCTCGAACATGGCCGACTGATCCTGCTCACTCGTTGCACAAAAGGGTGTCTTTTTCATATGTCTACCTGTGTATTTCGTATTGCATATATTCAGATTTGTGTTCATTCGCGTGCATGCGTGGTTTCCTATCCCCTGGCAGAGCCTTTTTTGTAGAAGGGAAGATCGACGACTTCAGCAGGGAAACGCTTGCCGCGGATATCGACATCCAGTGTCCGGCCATACTCCGCAAATTCCGGCTCCACCAAGGCCATAGCCACCGCCACTTCGAGGCTCGGGGCCAGCGACCCGCTGGTCACTTCGCCGATTTCAGTTTCGTCGTAATAGATTTTGTCATGCTCCCGTGCGGCACGCTTGGACGAAAACCGGAGTCCAACCAGCAGCACTTCGGGTTGCTCCAGATCGGCGGCCACGTTCTCCTTGCCGATGAAATCCTTCGCCATGTGGATAAACATGCCGCGCGATGTGGCTGCGGGTGTACGGGCCTTCGACAACTCATGACCATAGAGCGGGTAGCCCATCTCCAGCCGAAGCGTATCGCGCGCACCAAGACCGCCCGGCGCGCACAGATCGTGCGCAATCGTTTTATCCCACAGTCGCACGGCCGCCTCGTTGGGCAGATAGATTTCATACCCCCACTCACCGGTGTAGCCGGTGCGGCTCAAAATGCATGAAGCATCGCCGGCCTCAAACTCCTTGAAGCGGAAATAACCCAAATCAGGAAGATTGCAGCCGAAGACATCCTCAAGGACTTCGCGCGACTTCGGCCCCTGCACATCCAGCTTGGCCAGGTTTGGCGACAGGTCGGTAAAGATTGTATCGGGAGCGATCCGGCTTTTGATCCATTTCGCATCGGCCTCGGCCGTGCCGGCATTGACAACCAGCATAAAACGGTCGGAATCGAGACGGTAGCAGGTAAGGTCGTCGATGGTTCCGCCATCCTCATCGAGCAGGAAGCCGTAGCGTACCTGGCCAACCTCCAGGGATTCGACCTTGCAAGTCAGCAGTTTTTCCAGATCCGACAGTGCGGTTTCCCCGGAAAGCTCGAACTCGCCCATGTGGCAAATATCAAAAACGGAGGCGTTTGTGCGGGTTTGGGCATGTTCCTGTAGGATGCCGGCATACTGGATCGGCATATCCCAACCGCCGAACTCACCCATGCGTGCCCCAAGCTGAGTATGTTGTGCGTGCAGCGGTGTTTTTTTCATAATTCGCGCACTTTAGATAAACCCCTCTTTTGCGGCAAATGGAATCTGATCTTATTAGTGGAAGTACAATGAAATCCTTCCAAAGCGGCCCGGGGAACACTAGAATGATCGGCTTATTTCAGGTACCCGGATAATCGTATGCGGCATCGAACAACCATATTATATACGCTAACTTGGATTACTTACTTCGGATTTACAGTTGTTACATTTCCTCAACTGGGAAGTAGCGTTATTATTCCTGTGTTTGCGTTAGTGGGGCTTGGGAGCTGGTTATACCGATCCACAATCGGCCTGATCTTAGCCTTGATTGCGGTCATTCATCATTTTCTTCTTAACACCTATATTCATCCTGATTACAGCATCTATTATCAGGATCGACTAACGGGCACTCTGTTGATCACTGTAACTGCACTCATAACCGGCTCCCTTCGCCGAAACATGGATGGTATAAAGCACCTTAATGCCGAATTGGACCGGACCGTGCTCAAACGCAACGCCGAATTGGATACCCTCTCGCGAAACCTGATCGAGTCGACCGAATATTTCCGAACACGCCGCGGACAAGACCTGCACGATGGCATCGGCCAGGAACTGACCGGCATTCAACTCTACAGTACCGCGCTGGCCGATCAGCTGGTGAGTGAGCTCGAAACCTGTGCGTCATTGGCCTTTTCGTTGAACAATCGTGCCAGAAACGTGCACGATCTGGTTCGTCGCGCAGCGCGCTCCCTCTTTCCGGTTCAAATCGAAGAAGTCGGCCTGCCGCCCGCCCTGAATGAACTGGCGGCATTCGCCGAAGAAACAAAGCCCGTCAAAGTTGCGTTACATACCTGCGGCAACCTGAATGATATCCCGTCCGCAACCGCGCTGGAATTCTACCGCATTGGCCAGGAAACTATTTTCTTTATCCTGAACACCACCAATTCGAAAAACATCTCGGTCGATGTCGGATTATCCGCATCGATCCTTTGCCTCGAGATCACGCATGATGGCAATGCCGTTGAGTCGCTCTTGCCGCAATCGCAGGAGGCTCGACTGCTGGAATACCGGCTCAAGCAGATCCATGGAAAGCTGCACTTTATCAAGAGCAAAGTCACCGAGTCGCTGCGTTTTGAGGCTCCCTTTAATCCGAGGCTATCACATTCATGAAAAAGACAACCGCCATCTATATTTTCGGCTGGGTTGCCTATTTAGGCTTCAGCTTCACCCTGTTCCCGGTTCTAAGCATTACCGTCATGCTTGCATCCATCCCGCTGACTATGCTTGGTGGCTGGCTTTATCAATATAAAGGAGCTCTTGCCACAACCTTCCTTACGATCCCCTGCCACTACGTGCTGCTATCGGTTCATAGCGATGATGCCGGCATAGTGATGGAGGCATTCAATCCTTTCGGCATATTCTCGCAGCTTCTATTCTCATGCGGAACGGCCTTGCTCAAACGAACTCAGGAAAAATACAACCGGCTCTACCGCTCTCTTCAAGATTTGGTGAAAGAACGAACCCAGGAACTGGAAACGCTCACCAACCACCTCATCAATTTGCAGGAAGAGGAAAAGAAGGGATTATACGCAACCCTGCTGGAAAAGCCGCAAAAGGAACTCGAAGCCATGCTCGAGATGAGCCAGTTGCTCAAACAGCATCTGGAATCAACAGCTAACCGGAACAAGGCAGCGGCTGAAGCCCTATACAACTCGATCAGACAGTGCCTGCAAAACCTGCGCAACATTGAACAAAACACAACAAAGATCGCACCGATCGATGACCTTGAAAAATCCCTGCTCTCGATGGCTGAAGAGATGAAAGACCTCACGGAAGCATCCATCCAGATCATTCCGGATTCGCGATGGAACCAGGTTGCAAGCGATCATGCACAATATCTCCATGATATCATCTTCGAAGCGATTTCAAACGCGCTGCAGCATGCGCATCCATCCATCGTCAGGATAGGTTTCGAAAAAGCCGATGAGGGGAATGTTGTTGTGATAGAAAATGATGGGAGATCCATGGCAGAGGCGTCGACCGAGGGCATGGGCATTCCCCTGATGCGATACCGGGCAACCAAGATTGGAGGGGACCTGCTGATCGAGTCCGCTCCGAACGGAAACACACGTGTGGGCTGCGTTATGCCGCACGCCTCTGATTCGCCTTAAAATACTTTGCGGACCCGCGCACACACGCTATAAATCGCGCATGAATTCACTCATTATCGCTTTCATTGCGGCGGCTCTCTACCTTATCGCCTACAACACGTATGGGCGGTTTCTGGCGCGGAAGATTTTCAAAATCGATCGCACAGCCAAATGCCCGAGCCAGACCCACCATGACGGCGTTGATTTCGTGGCCACCGACAAGCTCGTCCTTTTCGGGCACCACTTTACCTCCATCGCCGGCACCGGCCCGATCGTCGGGCCCGCCATCGCCATCATCTGGGGCTGGCTGCCTGCCTTGATCTGGATTCTCGTTGGATCCATCTTCATGGGAGCGGTTCACGACTTTGGCTCGATGGTCATATCGCTTCGCCATGAAGGCCGCAGCATTGGCGATATCGCCGGCAACATCATCAATCCGCGTGTCAAATTCCTCTTCATGCTGATCATTTTCTTTGCCCTCTGGATCATCGTCGCCATTTTCGGGGTGGTGATCGCTTCGGTCTTCAGCATTTTTCCTGAATCCGTTATTCCGGTATGGCTTCAGCTGCCGATCGCGGTCTGGCTCGGGTTCATGGTCTACAAGCGCGGAAAGTCCCACATTAAATACGGCATCCTCGCCACACTGCTACTGTATGCAACCATTGTGCTGGGTGCATGGCTGCCCGTCTCGATTCCCGGCATAGGACCGTTGTCCGATGTGGGCATCTGGGTCATTCTTCTATTAATCTATGCCTACGTCGCCTCAACCCTTCCCGTGACCGTTTTGCTACAGCCCCGCGACTACATCAACGCCTTCCAGCTTTGTATTGCCATGGCACTGCTGCTGCTCGGCATCGTGGTCGTCCATCCACCGATGGTTGCGCCGATGGCCAACTTTTCCGCCGAGGGTGCGCCCGCGCTTATTCCCCTGTTGTTCATCACTGTGGCCTGCGGAGCCATCTCGGGGTTCCACTGTCTCGTCTCCTCCGGCACCTCTTCGAAACAGTGCGACCTTGAAACCAGCGCACGCCCCATCAGCTACGGCGGCATGCTTTTGGAAGGGATGCTGGCCGTCATTGTCATCATCGCATGCGGCGCGGGCATCGGCGTGGGACTCGAAAAAAGCGGCACCCTCTACACGGGGGTAGAGGCATTCAATCAGCAGTATGCCAGTTGGCAATCCGCCCAGGGGCTCGGTGCCAAGATTGCCGCATTCGTTACGGGTGCCGGTAATTTGATCTCCGGACTCGGACTGCCCCGCAATATGGTCATTACGCTCATGGGAGTTTTCGTTGCTTCCTTTGCTGCCACCACACTGGACACGGCCACGCGCCTGCAACGCTATATCATTTCTGAAATCGCGGAGAGTTGTAAAATCCCTGCTATCGGAAAGAAGCACCCCGCCACGTTCATCGCCGTTTTCACGGCCCTGCTGCTCGCATTTTCCAGCGGCGGCGGAAAGGGCGCACTGGCGCTCTGGCCGCTCTTCGGCGCAGTCAACCAGCTGCTCGGCGGCCTGGCACTGCTGGTCATTACGGTGTGGCTTGCCCGAAGCAGAATTCCGATTGTATTCACTGCGATCCCGATGCTGTTCATGATCGTCATGACCGGCTGGGCCATGCAGATCAACCTGACCACCTTTTTCGCGCAGGGCGAATGGATGCTTTTCGGCATCGGCTCCATTATTACGGTTCTTGAGATCTGGATGGTGGTCGAAGGTGTGATCGTTCTCTTTCGGCTGCGCCGAAATTAGTACGTATTGCGTATTGCGTATTGATTCCAGAATTCCGAAGCTTCGGATATTGGCAATACGAAGTACGCAGTACGTAATACGCAACGGAGTTTCCCCATGAATGGACTGTATAAGGATCTGCTGACGAAAATCGGTGAAAACCCGGAACGGGAAGGCCTGCTCGACACGCCGGATCGTGCCGCAAAGGCCATGGAATTTCTGACCCAAGGCTATCACCAAAAACTGGAGGACGTCGTCAACGACGCCATTTTCACGGTGGAAGACAACCACATGATCATCGTCAAGGACATCGAACTCTACAGCCTGTGCGAGCATCATATGCTGCCCTTCTTCGGCAAGTGCCACATCGGCTATATTCCCGAAGGGAAGGTCCTCGGCGTCAGCAAGCTGGCCCGCATCGTCGATCTGTTTGCCCGCCGCCTCCAGATTCAGGAGCGCCTCACCACGCAGGTGGCCGAGAGCCTGATGAATACCATCGTGCCGGAAGGGGTCGGTGTCGTGATCGAAGCGCAGCACCTCTGCATGATGATGCGGGGGATTGAAAAACAGAACTCCTGCATGGTGACTTCAGCCATGCTGGGAAGCTTTCGCGCCGATGCATCCACCCGCAACGAATTCCTCAAGCTGATCGGGAAGTAGCTCGTTCTCCGCTGCGGGATTCAGAACATCCGCGATCGTCTGGCACTTTCCGGATAGGCGGAAAGCGAGAAGGAGAAGACGACGCGGTGCTCTTCATCGCCATAGTAGCGGTATCCCACCCCATAACGCATACAGCACCAGTTGAAATATCCGGTGGCGCCGAACTCCTCGAGATCGTTCTCGTTGTCGTTATAACGAACATATCCATCCAACGACCATTTTGCGCCCGGAAACAGGTTAAACTGCGAGGTCCATAGCGACTGCAGGTTGTCGCGATAGAGGTGTTCAAAATCAACGATGACATCACTGAACTCGTAGGAAAAGCGCGAGTTGAGAAATGGCAGACTTCCGTTGTTCCAGTCGTACTCCCCCTCGACATCAAACATCATGCGCTCCGAAAGAGGCATTCGGGCATCAAGAAAGAGCGAGTCGAAATCGTCCTCGGCTCCCTGCTTTTCCAGCAGGTAGTAGGTGTAGAGGTCGACATCCAGCAACCGCGCGGTGCGCCCATTGCGCTTGGTTTGCAGCACATTTCGCAATCCGAGCTTCAGTCGATCCTCGTCCACCAGCGGATCCACCCGATCGAACACTGGTAAATTGTTGGTGGCCTCGGAAACGTCCGCGAAGATATAGTCGGTGTAGGGTTCGATCTTATGGCGCAGACCTTTGCCATACCAGCGCTCCCGCTCAGAAAGCACTTTCGCAGCCTGGAACGAAACCTCGACTCCCGCTCCGGGTATCTGCCGGAACACATCATCGCCAACCACATTCTCGGAATAGTAGGTCGCCCGATAGGTGGCACGCGGAACGACATTCAGAAATCCCCACCGCTGGGGCCAAAGGAGCGTGTTCATCGAATCGATCCGACCGGCATCATAGGCGGCACCGGCAACCAGATTGGTCTCCGCCCGCACCTGATCAAGCGAGGCCACTGCATTTTCGCTTTGGAGGTAAAACGGCGTGCCGGCGATCCGAGTGCGATAAACATCAAGTGAATATTCGAAACGGTCGGTATTGTTGTAAAAATCATTCAGGCGGTAGTTGATGAAGCCCTCGCTACCGACAGTGCCGTTTCCATACGACCATGAGGCATAGTTTTCGGGCTGGGCACTGCGGCGGTATTCCTGTTTGAAAAACTCTTCGGTAACGGCCGGATCGCTTAGATAGTTCATCCGGGTATTGATGTAGTGCGTGTCCGTGAAGTACTGCAAGTGATCGAGTCGCAGGCGGTAGCGATCGTCATCGATCAACAGTTTGTCCGCGGCCGAATCATATTTTGAGTACGGATCTTCATCACGGATGTAAAATCCTTCGAAACTTCCTTTTGCTTCAGGATAGGCCCAGTCAAAACCCTGCCCCATCCCGACCCCGCGCTTGCCGTAGAGATTCACATCAGTCAACGAGTCGATGCGCGATGAGAGGGGCACGGTTGCGTTGACCAGCAGGTGTGCGCCCCATTCGCTTCCATACCCGCCATCGAGGCTGAATATCCCGCTATCGAGATTTTGCCGCCAGTACGGCACATAAAGAACGGGCACCTTGCCGACATAAAGCTTTACGCCCCTGGCGATCAGATACTGGTCATCGACCAGCCGTGCCTCTCCGGCCCGGGCCTGCAGATGGGGTTGCGGTTTGGGACAGGTCGTGAAATTGGCACCGCGAAGCCGGTATTCGTTCGTCGAAACTTTTTCCACCTCGTCAACCGTCAGTACGACCGGGTCATAGTTGAGCGTCGAGGGACCAAAGTTGCCGATCTGGGTGAGATAGTTATAGTCGAGCTCCGAACCCTGCCAGAGCATCTTGCCGCGCTCGACGACAATATTTCCTTCAATGTGGAGATCGCCCGTCTCCGTATTGCCCGTCAAACGATCCGCACTGACGATGGCATTTTCAAAACGACCCGTCACACCACCATCGGCAACCAGCGTGTCGTTCACATATTCCAGCCGCGCTGCGCGAATATCGAACGGTTCGTCCAGGACCTCTTTCGGAATCTCCACATCGGCCGCATAGGCCGCCGAAAAAAGACCCAGCCAGGCAAAGAGCACGCGCGTCAGTCTAGCCGTCGGCATGCTGGACATCCTTTGCAAAGGAAAGCGGACGGGAACGCGGGGCATCCGGCGTACGGGCCTGTACCGGCATGGCCAGCAATGCTTTCAGCTTGGCAATCCGTTGTTGCGCAACGGGAACCAATTTACTCTTGGGGTATTCCTTGATCATTTTTTCATAATATAAGACGGCAGCATCCAGCTTCTTCGGCACCTTGGCATAAAAAGCCGCCTCATCAAAAACCCTCCCGGCCAGCACTTCATACAGGCTGTTGCGCATGGAAATGATCTCATCCTTATGAACCGACTGCGGAAATGTTGATAGAAACACCGTGGATGCCGTCAGGATACGGTCCAGAATTTCCGGACTGACGGGATAGTCCTCTCTCAACGTATCCATGCAGACAATCTGCTGCCAGGCGGCCTCCTCGGCAAAAGCGCTGTCAGGATACCGGTAGCCCAAGATGCCATAGGCGGTAATCGCCATCTCATAGTTATCCGAATCCTGATAACATTTTCCGACCATGAACTGCGCCTTCGACGCACCCGCCCATTGCGGGCCATTCCGAATCACGGTCTCGAAATAGTCGATGGCATATTCCGGTGTTCGGTATCCTCCGAAGACCCACCGCAATCGCCGATGATTCATGATCCCCTCGGCAATTTCATACTGCAGTTCCAACACGGAATCATAGTCCGCCATCCGGCTCGGATACGTATCAATCAGAAACTGGTAGGCGTCAAAAGCCTCCTTGTCCAGCCCCCGCTCCAGAAGCATATCGGCACGTGCACGCGCCGCCCACGGCGCCTCCTTGCTATTGGGCCAGCGGCGATGTAAATACAGCATCCGGCGCTCCGCTTTCTTCAGATTGCCCCGATCCTGGGTTTTTCGCGCATAGGCCCACTGCTCGGCGGAGGTGCCCTTGTTCGCATCGAAAAGCGAACGAAACGTCCTGCGCCCCTGCTCTTCAATGGAGTAGGAATCCTTCTTTTGCCGGTCCTCGACCTCGACCTCGGCAGCCTGTACTGCGCCATGACAAGGGTGAAGTCCGCTGATGATTCCGAACAGGGCCCAAATAAGAAAACTACGTTTAATACACATCATTCCGTCAATCTAATTCACAGTTCGTTGATCAGCAACGCCAACACGTCGAAAAATCAGCTTGCTAGTAGCTCTTGGCAAAGACCACGCGACCCGGACTGGGCTTGCCGCAGCAGATGCACTCGCCCGCTCCACTCTCCTCGCGGTCGAACGGAACCGTACGGATACTAACCGAAAGCTCGTCGTTGATCTTCTTTTCGCAGGCATCGCCATCGCACCAGTGACTTAGCGCAAAACCGCCGTGCGCTTCCGGTTGCTGCTTGTTCGCAGGCGTGAAAAATTTCACAAAGTCGTCATAGGAATCAATTTCCTTTGTATTCCGCGCTCGGTGGTCAAGGGCCTTCTGTAAAAGCCCCTGCTGAATTTCCTCCAGCAACGGCACGATGCCGGACACAAACTCACCCTTGGCGATGCCCTGCTTTTCGCCCGTGTCGCGGCGCGCCATGAATACAGAGTCATTGGCCATGTCGCGCGGGCCGATTTCAGCGCGGATCGGAATACCCTTCTTCACCCAGCTCCAGCCCTTTTCACCGGCGTTGATGTCGCGGGCGTCGACCACGACTTCCACATCGCGTTCATGGAAGCGTTGCTTCCGGATATCAACCGCAATCTCATTGCAGTAGGCCATGATGGCCTCGCGATCCTCTTCCTTGCGGATGATGGGAAGGATCACCACATGCTGCGGTGCGAGGCGCGGCGGCATCACCATCCCGTCGTCATCCCCATGGGTCATAACCATTCCGCCGATCAGACGGGTGGAGACTCCCCACGACGTGGTCCACGCATATTCATTCTGCCCCTCGCGGCTCTGGTACTGGATATTCGAAGCCTTGGCAAAATTCTGGCCGAGAAAATGGCTCGTGCCCGCCTGCAGCGCCTTGCGGTCCTGCATCATGGCCTCGATACATAGTGTACTCACCGCACCGGGGAAGCGTTCGCCGGCGGTTTTTTCACCCGTCAGCACCGGCATGGCCATGTATTCCTCGGCAAAGGTCTTGTAGACTTCGAGCATCTTGCGTGTTTCCTCCCACGCCTCCGCTTCCGTCTCGTGAGCGGTATGCCCCTCCTGCCAGAGAAACTCCGCCGTGCGCAGGAACAGGCGCGTGCGCATTTCCCAGCGCACCACGTTCGCCCACTGGTTGATCAGAATCGGCAGGTCGCGATAGCTCTGGATCCACTTTGCATAGGTGGCCCCGATGATCGTCTCCGAAGTCGGCCGTACAATCAGCGGCTCCTCCAGCTCGCCCGCCGGAATCAGACCGCCGTCGGGCCCCTCCTCCAAACGGTGATGCGTAACCACCGCACACTCCTTGGCAAAGCCGTCCACATGCTCGGCTTCTTTTTCGAGGTAGCTTTTCGGAATGAACAGCGGGAAATAGGCATTCACATGGCCCGTCTCCTTAAACATCCTGTCCAGTCCCCGCTGAAGGTTCTCCCACAGCGCATAGCCCCACGGCTTGATCACCATGCAGCCGCGCACATCGCTGTTTTCCGCCAGCTCCGCCGCGCGCACCACCTGCTGGTACCATTCCGGATAGTTTTCCTCGCGTGTCGGCGTAATCGCCGTCTTTTTCTGCTTAGCCATAAAGTATTCCAGTTCGTATCAAAATGAAGCGCGCAATCTACAGGGGAACCAACGGGAATTCACGCAAAAAAGAGCGGAGAGACCGACTCCGCCGCAACTCCAACCCATCAGGCACCGAAATCCCGCAAAGAATGATTCAGCATGAAAGGCGCAGGCTCTGCGGAAAGGTCGGGCATTGCGTCTGCCGTATTCTTTCCCTACATTGCCCTCATGACATCCGAGAGCAACAGACTCAGCACCCCCGGGGTAGACCGGGCGGTGCTTCAAGGCGTTTCCGTCGGAAGGGCGATGGTCGCCGACGCACCCATTAGCGCACAGGCCTTGCTTTGCCTCGATATTTTCCAGTTGCAAAACCGCAATGTGCTTTGGATCGCCACCGATGTCCGCGAGATGGAAAAGCTGCACGAATCCATCGTGACGCTGGCTGGAGGGGATACCCCGCCCGACCCACATGTCCACCTCTTCCAGCCGATGGAAAAGGATCCGGCCGTTTTTGGTGAACATCTGAAGCTGGTCCACCACCTGCAGCAAAGTCACGGAAAGTTAAACGAGCGTACAGATTTCCATGATCATGGATTCATTATCATCACCTGCCCGCAGGCCATAGAGCAGGAGGTTCCGGTTGCCGGAAAAACACAACAGGCCGTCAGGACGCTTTCCGTCGGAGAGGATCACGCGCCGGAACAGCTGACCGACTGGATGTCCGAAGCCGGCTATGAATTCGGCGTCGAGGTCTATTTACAGGGCGAGGCGGCCCTGCGCGGCGGTATTCTCGACTGCTGGCCCCCCGGCACCCCCCGCCCCGTGCGCATCGAGTTCTTCGGCGACACCATCGACTCCATCCGCTACTTTGACGACCAGACCCAGTGCTCGATTGAAAAAACCGACTCCATTCAGCTCCCCCAAATGGACTTCGGCTTTGCGGGAGAGGAAACCTGCAGCCTGCTCGAGCTGCTTCCCGACACGGCATTGATCATCAATCCAGAATTAGCAAATACCGCCGCCGGCGCACAAATCGGCAATCTAAAATCAACCATCAAAAATCTATCCACCGGCTTCGACTTTTACCACACCAACCTGATGGCGGTGTCGTTCGACACCCATCCAAAGGAAGCCGAATTGGCCCGCCGCCGGTTCGTGGATCAGCGCTGCGCGGAGGCCGCCAGCGACTGGACAATCCATTTCTTTTTTGAAACGGAAGGAACGCGGACGCGCTTTGAAGAACTGTACCATGGGCTGGATGGCTTTCAGTCGTTGAAACTCCATCAGGGAGTGATCCATGAAAGCGCAATCGACCATACCCGCAGAATCCTGATTGTCACGGAGAGCGATTTCTACGCATACCACACGAACCGCAGCGCACATGCCCGCTCCGCCAAACGATTCCACAAACAACAGGATCGCGTGTCCGAAGTGGCCGATATTCAACCGGG
>JABDQT010000088.1 GCA_013042165.1 Kiritimatiellales bacterium
TTAATTCCAGAGTCGGGATATGAAGCTGATTTGGGGGCAGGACCTTTTACAGTGCGCCGAATATCCGCCGGGCGCATTCGTGCTTGTCGATACGGCCCCAGATTTCGAATGACGCTGTTCCCTTATGCAGAAAGCTGAAGGTTCCATCTGCGGCGCCGAGCGAGGCGGGGGTGTTGAGTACAATGCCGTCGAGTTTTTTCGATTCGAGTTTGTGTCGTGCGGCGGCTTCTCCATCGGAGGTCTGAAGCGCGAAGCCGATGGCGGTCTGATGATCCTGCTTGCCGCGGCACAGGGTTCCGGCAATGTCCGGGGTGGGGCGCAGGCGCAGCACCAGATCGGCATCGGACTTGGCCATTTTTTCGGACTGTTTTTCGGCTGGGGCATAGTCGGCCACGGCCGCGGTAAAGATGGCGATATCAGCGGCGGAGAAAAGGTCGCCGGCGGCGGCGAGCATTTCCGCGGCGCTGGTCACATGATGGATGCGTCCCTGCTCCCCGAGATCGGGCAGGTTTTGGTCGGCCACCGGTCCGGTGACGAAGTCGACCGTGTATCCCCGGCGGATCGCCTCTTCAGCAAGGGCCCGGCCCATTAGTCCGCTGCTGGCATTGCCGATGAAGCGCACAGGATCGATGTATTCGTGCGTCGGTCCCGACAGGATAAGAATTTGCTTGTTCATGGGAGGCTCTTGAAATGTGAGATATGGACTATGAAGGATGAAAATTGTTCAACGGCCGGTTCGCACAAAATGGTCGATTCCGATTCAGTGTTATCATGACCCTTCATCTTTCATCCGTCATGATTCTAGAAGACCGAATTAAGAATCACCTGGGCGATGACGGTGGGCGCACTCATGCGGCCGTATCCACTGGTGCCGCAGGCGAGCCGTCCCTTTTCCGGGCCGACCTGATGCCAGCCGTATTTCAGCAGCTTGCGCGTGTTTTCGCGCACGACGGGTTGCTCCCACATCTGGGTGTTCATGGCCGGAGCGTGGATCCGTTTGCAGTCGGCCTTCAGCGAGAGGGCGCTGCAGCAGACGATGTCGTCGCCCAGACCGTTGGCCAGCTTCGCGATCGCGTTGGCCGAGGCGGGGATGACGGCGAACGCGTCGGCCTCCGTGGCCGGATAGAGGTGCGGATAGATGACATCCATATCGCCCGAACTGGTATCCGGGAAGATGGAGGTCAGTACCTTTTGACGTGTGAGTGCCGCAAAGGTCAGCGGTGCGACAAATTTGGTCGCCGACCCGGTCATGATGACCCGCACATCGCAATTGGCCTTCACCAGCTGGCTCACCACATCAGCGGCTTTGTAGGCGGCAACGCCGCCGGTGATCCCGATCAGTACCTTAGGTTTCATGGCTCGCTTTGCTCCAGTTAACGGTTATGCGTGGTGGGTTGTCAGGGGGGCTGACAATCCGCAACGATTAACTGCCAACGTCCCCCTATACTTCCATGATATCCTTTTCCTTGGCGGAAAGCATTTCGTCCATTTTCGCGACATACTTGTCGGTGGTGTTCTGAATCTGTTCCAAGGTGCTGTCGCGGTCGTCTTCGGTAATATCGCCGTTTTTCTGCATTGCCTTAACCTGATCGTTGGCATCGCGGCGTATATTGCGGACGCTGACCCGCTGCTCTTCGGTGGCCCGGCTGGCCATCTTGACCATATCCTTGCGGCGTTCTTCGGAGAGTTCGGGAATCGGCACGCGGATGAGGCGGCCGTCGTTCATGGGCGTGATGCCGATGTTGGCGGCAACAATTGCTTTTTCAATGAGTCCGAGCGAGGAGGGATCAAACGGGTTGATTACGATCAGGCGCGGTTCCGGGGTGGATATGTTGGCAATGTCGCGCAGGCGGGTGGGGGTGCCGTAATAGTCGACGGTGATGGTATCCACCAGTGCCGGATTGGCCTTGCCGGTCCGCAGCCCGGTGAGTTCCTGCTGCAGGAATTGAACGGCCTTGTCCATTTTGTCTTCGGTTTCCAGAAGTAGGTTGTCGATCATGGTTCTTTCCTCGTTTGGTATCAGTGGGTGACCAGTGTGCCCGAGTCTTTTCCGGTCAGCACCTCGACCATCCCGTTTTCTTTGAAAAAGTCAAAAACGACAATAGGTATGTCATTTTCCATGCACAATGAAAAAGCGGCCGCATCCATCACTTTAAGCTGGCGGGAAAGGGCGTCCTGATAGGAGAGGGTGTCGAACCGTTTGGCATCGGGATGCTTGACCGGATCGGCGTCGTAGATGCCGTCGACCTTCGTGGCCTTCATCAGGACATCCGCTTCGATTTCGGAAGCGCGCAGGGCCGCGGCACTGTCGGTGGTGAAATAGGGGTTGCCGGTGCCGGCGCCGAAAATCACAACGCGCCCCTTTTCCAGATGGCGCATGGCCTTGCGACGAATGAACGGCTCGGCAATGGCAGGCATGGTGATGGCCGTCATGACGCGCGTGTGGATGCCTTCATTCTCAAGGGCGCTTTGAATGGCCATGGAGTTGATGACGGTGGCGAGCATGCCCATGTAATCGCCCGTGGTACGGTCGGTGCCGGAGTTGGCGCCGGCGAGCCCGCGGAAAATATTACCCCCGCCCACGACGACGGCGATCTCGGCTCCCATGTCGAGCATCTGCTTGAACTGGGCGGAAATCCTGGAGAGGATGGCCGGATCCTGATTGAGACCCTTCTCTTTGTTTTGCAGCGCCTCGCCGCTGATCTTGAGCAGAACACGTTTATACTTCATAAATTCCCTTCATGTAATCGCAACAAAATATTAGAACAGGTTCAGTGGTGCTGTAAATTACCAACCGTTGGAATCTGTACCCGCCCGAAAAACGATGAAACGATTTTGTGTATTGTTCGGATGCCTGTTGGCAGTCACCGCATTGGTGGCTGTTCTTTACGTTGCGTTCCGTGCGGCCGATCCGGCTCCACCGCCGGTGCGTGCGCTCTGGGTGACGCGCTTCGATTACAGGACGCCTGAAGATGTGCGCAGCATCATCCGGAACGTGGCCGATGCGGGTTTTACGGATGTTTTTTTCCAGATTCGCGGAAATGGAACCACCTTTTACCCGAGCCGGATCGAACCTCGCGCCTATGAACTTTCGGGAAACAGCGTTGATCTGCTCGGTGCCGATCCCGGGTGGGATCCGCTGCAGCTGGCGATCGATGAGGCAAAACCCGCTGGGCTGCGGGTGCATGCCTACATGAACGTGCTGCCGGGCTGGAAGGGGCTGTCAGATCCCCCGGTCGAAGCGGAGCAGCTGTGGACGGCGCATCCCGACTGGTTCATGGTTGATTCAACGGGCGCAAAAATGCTGCCGACCTCCGGGTGGTATGCCTTCGTCAATCCAGTGCTGCCGGAAGTGCGTGCCCATCTGCGCGGTATTGTGAAAGAGCTCTGCCGCTACGATGTGGCCGGCATTCACCTCGACTATATTCGCTATCCCTACGACTATCATCTGGTCGCCGGTCAGCGCTATCCCGATGCCCCGAAAGAAGAGCTCATGCGGCATGCCGATTTTTCCTATGATCCGGCCTCGCAGGCCGCGCTGCTCGAGCGGTACGGCTGGAAGATCACAAAAAAGGAGATCACGCAGTTTCGATGCGAATCGGTCACGCGCTTGGTTCGCGACATCTCGTATGTCATGCAGCTCGAAAAGCCGGGTCGCTGTGTACTCAGCGCCGCGGTTCTGGGCAATCCGGTGGATGGCCGCAATCACGCCTATCAGGATTCCGGCGCATGGGCGCGCACGGGGCTGGTGGATTGGATTGTGCAGATGAACTATGGCACGAAATCGTTCACGCGCTATCTGGGCCTGATCAGGAAGGCTGCCGGCCGGCGCGGGTTTGGAGCAGGGGTTGTGGTGGGCGTCAACTGCGAGAACGATGCGGAGATCATTCTGCGCCAGATCGATGCCGTTCGGCATTCCGGTGCCCGGGGGGTTGCGCTGTTTTCCTATACCTACCTGTTTGATGATGAGCATCGCTTAACGGAAAAAGGCCGGACGCTTCTTCCGAAGATCCGGCCCTGATCGTTTCCGCTGCGCAGGAATCAGTTTTCGGGAACCACCATCTCTTCCAGGGAGAGTTCCTTCGTTTCCATGGCTGTGGACTCGGGAAGATCCTCTTCATCCTCGGTCTGATTGCGCTCGGCCAGCTTGCGGGCCTGCGCGACCGCGGCATCGCGTTCCTCATCCATTCCCGAATATTTGCAAGCCGCGGCATACGTCGCCCATGCCAGCAGGCTGTTGGGGGCCAGCTCGGTCGCGGTTTTCAACGACTTGGCTGCATCCTCGAACTCCTTCAGCTGAAGCTGGCTGCTGCCGAGACCAATCCATGCGCCGGGGATTTCGTTGTTGCCTTGCAGCAGCAGCGAGAAGATCGCTTTCGATTCGGCAGGGCGGTTGAAGGCTAGGAAAATCTTGCCGGAACCGATCAGCTCCGGCGGATTACCCGCACTGTAGCTGCCCGCTTTTTCGGCATACTTCGCGCGCGCCTTTTCCAGTTTTTCCAAACCGGCCTTCTGTATATCCGTATTGTTCAGCAGCTCGGAAAATTTTTCCCGGTCCTGAAGCAGGATCGCGGTGGTGCCGTCAAAATAGGCCAGTTTCCAAATCTTCCGTCTCAGCAGGGTAACCAGGCCCTGGGCGGAAGAGGGGGACAGCGTATTGATGATCATTGCCTCGGGACGGTATTCGTCGAAAAGGGTATCGTAGGCTTCGCGGCTGCCCAACATCATCGCATTCAGATTCGCGAGCAACTCCTTATCGTAACGCCCCGGGCGGTAATCGATGAACACCTTGCGGCCATAATTGAAAGCCAGATATCCGCCGTCAGCCGCGAGGTTGATGGCTTTGTCGGGGAAGGCGGGGTCTTTAAGAATCACTCCGCAATCGGCGGGATAGAGTCCTTTTTCAATACCGAGCCCGAAATTGGATGCACTGCCGGTCTTGACATAGGAACAGTTGGTCATGATGGGCCATAAGGAACCTAAAATCATGATCACGAATACGGCGCCGGTAGCGGGGGCGAGGACCTTTGCTTTTTCGCCGAGAATCGTAGACAGCGAGCCGCGCACATAATCGCTGACCGCCGTCAGGCTCAGGACGATAAACGGGAACGCCAGCACGGAAAAGAGCATCGACATCTGCGGCGACGTCCACACCAGAAAGGCCCCGTAGATCGCCAGCGTGGTCAGGGTGACCGGCAGTCTTTTCTTCAGCGTAATCAGTCCGGCGGCTCCGAGCACGAGGATGAAGAGAATCAAGGGCCGCAACGCCGGAATCTGGAAGTACTCAATAAAGAGCGAGGACCAGTACGCCGGTGCGGGCGACTTGATGTTGGCGAATACCTGAGCATGCAGTTTCAGCAGCGAGGGATTCAGGATAGTCACGATCAGCAGTACGGCGGCGAGGGAACCCAATAGAGCCGGTGTTGCCGACGGGCTTCCCTTGCGCTTGGTTGACTTTCCGCCTCCTTGCACGGCTTCCATTGCATACAGGGCGGCGATAATCGGTCCGTAGAGAAAGGAACCGTGCATGTTGGTCCAGAGGATCTGTAGTGGAATCAGCACGCCAAAAAGAATCGGCGGACTTTTCCGTGTGCTTAAAACATAGAGAAACAGTGCAATGAACAGCATCATGATCACCTGCGGCCCCACATCCACCGATTGGAATATCAGCCGTCCGGCAATCAGCAGAGCAAAGCCCTGACTCAATGGGCCACCCCATTTTTTGGATACCTGAATCAGAAGAATGAAGGTGGTGAGCAGGCCGATGATATTCAGGATGATGAGCAGCGGGGCGTTGCCGGCGCCGACGTTCCACGCCGCGAAGAGCAACTTGTCGTAGAGCCAGGTTGTGTTGACGGTGCTGTCGGATTCAAGGAAGGAGATCGGCGCATTGGTCTGACCCTGGGCCAGGTGCGTCCAGATCTCGGGCGTGCTGACAGTACGAAGGCCGATCAAGGCAATGAAGACGAGTCCAAGGATTACAAACAGAAAGGATCCACCAAGCGGCTTTTTACTCATAACTATTTCCCCGATTTAATGCAGGACAGGCTAAAGCGAATCATAATTCCATTGCAAGTGGCGATTCGTTGAAAATCAGAACAGATCCAGCTGCGAAATATTGGCCTTCAGTTTGTGCGGTCGCTTCTTCGCAATCTTGGGTTGGCCGCCGTCGCCGAACTCGCCCTCTTCGAGATTGCTGAGGATATCGTTGGCGCGATCAATCACTTCATCCGGCAACCCTGCCAGCCGCGCTACCTGGATTCCGTAGCTCTTGTCGGCCGCGCCCGGAACAATCTTGCGCAGGAAGGTGATCGAGTGGCCCTTCTCCTTCACGAGAATGCTGAAGTTCTGCACATTGGGCAGAGTGAGCGCCAGATCGGTCAGCTCATGATAATGGGTTGCAAAGAGCGTTTTGGCCTGCATAGCCGGATTTTTGCAGAGGAACTCCGCCACCGACCATGCGATACTGATGCCGTCGAACGTGCTGGTTCCGCGTCCGATCTCGTCGAGCACGATCAGGCTCTTCGGTGTGGCATTGTTGAGGATATTCGCGGTCTCCTGCATCTCCACCATGAAGGTGGAGCGACCGCGTGCAAGATCGTCGCTCGCGCCCACTCGGGTGAAGACGCGATCCACCAGCCCGATCTCGGCCGAGGCCGCCGGCACGAAACCGCCCATGTGGGCCATGATCGTGATCAGCGCCACCTGCCGGATATAAGTCGACTTGCCGGCCATGTTGGGGCCGGTGATGATGATCAGCTGGTGCGTTTCGCGGTCGAGCCGGGTGTCGTTGGGAACAAACCGCTCCGCATTCGGCATCTGCTCCACCACGGCGTGGCGCCCGTCGCGAATATCCAGCCGGCCGTCATCGCTCATGACCGGCCTTGAATAATTGTTCGCAAGCGCGCGCTCCGCAAAGGTGGCCAGCACGTCGACTTGTCCGATGGCGAGTGCGTTTTGCTGGATGGCTTCCAGCTGTTCGACGGCCTGCTGCCGCACGGCCGTGAAGATTTCCTGCTCCAGTCCGATCGAGCGCTCCTGCGCACCGAGAATCTTGTTTTCGTACTCCTTCAGCTCCGGTGTAATGAAACGTTCGGCATTCACCAGCGTCTGCTTGCGGATATAGGTGTCCGGCACATCGGCCAGATAGCTCTTGCTGATTTCAATATAGTAGCCGAACACCTTGTTATGCCGCACCTTCAGCGACTTGATCCCCGTGCGCTCGATTTCCGAGGCCTGGAAATCCGCCAGCCACTTACGGCCCTGCGTCGCCGCATCACGCAGTTCGTCGAGCTCGGCGTGGTACCCCGGGCGGATCACGCCGCCGTCTTTCAGGT
>JABDQT010000091.1 GCA_013042165.1 Kiritimatiellales bacterium
GCCCAGGGCGATGCCGAGGATCGGCCAGCCGCCCCAGAGGGCGAGGAACGGGATGGCTGTGCTGGTCCACAGCCCGCCACCCATGAACGGCTCGTGTAGCAGCTGCTTGGCGGCAAAGGCCTCGGCCGCTTCGGTTTCGTAGTCGGGGTCGACGACGCGCAACAGCAGCAGCCCCGTGGCCGTGACGCCCATCGACTGCCCCATCTCGGCGATCCCCCGCTCGAACCAGGCATCCTTGAAGGCGCGGCGGGCGAAGACGGTTAGGCAGAGCACATTCCAGCCGATGCCGGCGAAGATCAGGATCACGAGCGGGAGCCAGCCTTGGGCGACGACATCCAGCCGGATGGTGGCGATCGCCGCGACGACCAGGAAATCGAGCGCGCAGTTCTGGATGCGCAGCATCAGGCCATGGCTCATATGCTCGTGCGGATCAAAGCGGTCGGCCAGCCATTGGACGATCACCCCGCCGAGCATGCAGAGCGGGAAGAGCGGAAAACTCGCCAGAAGCTGCGCCCCTTTAGCGGGCAGCGCTTCGGCAAACAGCAGCAGTCCCTGCTTCATCAGCCAGCCGAGCAGGATCGCCGTACCGACAAAAACCAGATGCAGGGACAATGATTCGATGACATCGCTCGAAACCGTCAGCTTCCCCGCCTCGGGACGATTGCCTTCGGGAATGATGCCGGTCAGATCCTCGGCATCGAACCGGGGCGCGGCTTTCTTTTCGACATAGCCCTTGCGGACCGCCCAGTTGACGAGTCCCATGCCGACGATGATTGCGCCCATGATGCCGCCGGTGGCGCTGGCGAGGGCGAAGTCCTTCATTTCGGGAAAGCCGAGTTCATCGAAGACCGGACCCATGCCGCCGGCGGTGCCATGACCACCTTCGAAGCCAACGGGCATGATGCCGGCAAACATATCGGGCAGGTTAAAGAGCGGGCCGAGCAGCAACAGCACGAAGACGCAACCGACCGCATACTGGCCCCAGGCGACAAACTGCCCGTACGCCAGCTGGCGGCCGGCGCTTTTCCAGACCTTTGAAACCGGCGGCAGGGCAGTGCCGAGAAATAGGCAGGCGAAGACGATGTTGATCAGCAGGCCGGGCAGCTTGCTCCAGCCGGTGGTGGCTTCGGTAGGCACCGGAGCCAACTGAAGAATCAACAGACCCAGCAGGCCGGCGATGACGCTGGCGGGGAGGTAGAGCCGTTGCAGGAAAACCAGCTTGCGGCGCAGCCAGTAGCCGAGCCCCAGCAGCAGGCATAAGCATCCGAATGAAAGCATATCTGATCGTCCTCGTTCTCGCCCTTCGTCCTCGTTCTCGTATTCACCTTTCGAGGACGAGTACGAGATCGAGGAAGAAGGACGATCGGTTAGAACATAATATCGAGCATGAGCGAGCCGATGTGCTCTTCGTAGTCTTCGCTCAGGCGTCCGTGATATCCCACGCCGATTTCCATGGCATCGCTGCGAATCCAGCTCAGGCCGACGCCGGTATTGATTACATTGGCATCGGGGGCCACACGGGCCAGATCGATCGTGGCTGAAAGGCCGGGCAAAACGGTCGTGTTCACATCCTCGTTGACCAGGTCGTGCAGCCATTCGGCATAGGCGGTGGTCTGGAAGCGGCCGATGCGGGTATCGAAGCGGTGGCGTGCTTTCAGTCCGAGAGCAACCTCGACCCAGCTGCGCGTGAATTCATCCATTCCGAGCTGACTGCCGGCCGCTTCGGTTTCGGTGTATTCGTCCGCCATGACCGTGAGGGCATGCAGGCCTGCATACGGCGAGAGCGCGAGATTCCCGGCATGGAAGTATTGCCCGATATCGGCATAGGCGCCCGCCGTGCGTCCGGAATAGTTCGCCGTGCCGAGATAGCTCCCCTCGACCCGCAACGAATCATATTCGGAACGACCGTAGGCGGCCAGCGCGTCGATATAGAGCCCGTTCCGGCTGATCCACTCGCCATAGGCGCCCATCCAATAGGTTTCCGTCTCGAGGTGATCCCCGTCGGCCGTGCGCGCGTTCGCCTGGGCGTAGGTATAGTTCAGGCCGACAATGAGCGCCTCGCCGATGAGCCGATCGATGCCGATGGCGGTACCGCTGTTGTAGAGGTTGAATCCGTCGGACGCGCCCTGGGCATCATAATCGCCACGGCCGCTGAAAAACTGGACCCAGATATGGTTGTCAAAAACAATGTTCTCGCCGCCGGGGCCCATGGCGCCATCCGGCGCACCGGTCGGCTCCGGGGAGGTGCGCTCGAGCAGGTGGGCGGTCGCAACCAGATTGCGGCGCAGCTGTTTCGTGCGGGTAAAGACGGTGTTCTTCATGGAGTTGAAGCCGGCGCGAATACCTTCGGAACCGGCATACGTCAGCGTCGAGCTCAGCGTCTCGTTCGCCAGCGATGCGACAACCGCGATGTTTGACGGGGTGTAGGCAAAATCGAAGTCCAGCAGCAGCGAGCGTTCCGAGATCGAACTGGTGCCCGCATCGAGAATTCCGGAAACACCGCCGTCGGCCGTCACGATGTTGTTGGTGTAGCTCGCTACGCTCGTCGGCACCGTGACCTGTGCACCGAGCTGCGATGCATCAATGCTGTTGGTGACGTGAAGCTGTCCGCCTCCCAGGGTAATCTCAAGCACCGTGCCCGAAACCGTAAAATCTCCATCCACCCGCAACGTGCCGTTCGGCCGGATGCGGCCGCCGGTGAGGCTGACGGCATCAAATCCATCGACGGCGCCGGAGCCGGAAAGCACGCTGTCGAGCAGCTCCAGGTTTTCAAAATTTTCGAACCGGTTGGTCAGCGTTCCGGAGACGGCAAGTACGCTGTTCGAAAAGAGAACGGTATCGGCGGTACCGGCCCCGCCATTAAACAGCACGCCGGCTGATAACTGGCCATTTGCCCCGATGATATTCAGCTGATTATCGTTGTCGCCAAACTGAATCGTTCCACTGCCGGTCACGAGCGCATCATTCAGAGAAAGGTCTCCGACAATCGACACCAGCCCTGTGGAGTTCAGCGACAGGGAGAGGGTGTTGCCGGCATGGACCGTCAGATCCTGTCCAATTTCCAGCATACCTGAATCGATGACGGACAGCACATTGTTGGAGGTGCCCGTATTGCCGATCACCAGATTTCCGGTATTGGTGACCACCCCGCCCGCCGTGATCGACAGCGAATTGCTGGAGGTTGTGCCGCCGACGATTATATCCAGTCCCGTCGCATTCCATCCATTTGTAACGGTCTGTACGGTGCCGTTTTCCAGCACATTGGTGTAGCCCTGCGCCGTGATACAGCAGGCCAGCAAAACGGCAAAAAGCGAGAAAACACGGTTCATTCAATCCACTCCAGATTTCTATCGTTGAAAACAGGAGCGAAGCATACAGGAAGCGCGGATTGGCGAACAAGGAATATCGAAGGAGGAGAACACCCGGCGAAACTTTCGGCTGGAGTTTTTCCTGCGGATCGGAACAATGCCTATCAACCAGCGAGGCACCGCATGAAAACACTGAAGCCGCTCTTTGAGAGCAACCGCGAATGGGCCGCACGGATCGAACAGGAGCAGCCCGGATTTTTTGAAGCGCTTTCCCGGCAGCAGACGCCGGAATATCTCTGGATCGGCTGCGCCGACAGCCGTGTTCCGGCCAACGAAATCATCAACCTCCCGCCCGGCGATGTATTCGTGCATCGGAATATTGCCAATGTGGTGGTGCATACCGATCTCAACTGCCTGTCCGTCATCCAGTATGCGGTGGATGTGCTGAAGGTGAAGCACATCATCGTCTGCGGCCACTATGGCTGCGGCGGCGTGGCCGCCTCGCTCGACGACCGCGAACACGGCCTGATCGATAACTGGCTGCGGCACATCCGCGATGTCTATCGCTACCATGCCGCCGAACTCGATGCCCTCCAAAACCCGGATGCGAAGCGAGACCGGCTATGCGAACTCAACGTCATCGAACAGGTGGCCAACGTCTGCGATACCACCATGGTATCCAATGCCTGGAAAAACGGGCAGGAACTTTGCGTGCATGGCTGGATCTACCGCCTCGAAGACGGGCTGCTGCGCGATCTCGGCGTCACCGCCGGCGCACCGCAATAGACGGCGATCCCTCGCCGTCCTTGCGGCTTTCGGCCGAGCAGCCGCACCGCGCCGCTCGACCGGCTCCTTCTTTTCGTCTACATGAAATAGCGCAGGTAGATGTAGGCGCTGCCGACCACCAGACTGACGATCATGAAAGGAAAGCCGTATTTGGTGAACGAGCCGAAGGAGATCTTGCAC
>JABDQT010000093.1 GCA_013042165.1 Kiritimatiellales bacterium
CATCATGACACCCTGCACCGCAAGATCCGGAAACTTCTGCGCAACACCGATAACGTTGCGTTCGAGCGGATCGGCATCGAAGCCAAACAGCAGGTCGGGCGAGACCAGATGAAAGAAATGCAGCGCATGGCTCTGGAACATCTGGCCATAGTGCATCAGCCGGCGCATCTTTTCCGCCGTCGGTGTCAGCTGGTCGACCCCCACGATGCCGTCCATCGCCTTGGCCGCAGCCAGATGGTGGCTCACGGGACAGATGCCGCACAGCCGCTGCACAAGCACCGGCACTTCCCAAAAAGGTCGACCTTGAATAAAGCGTTCAAAACCCCGGAACTCGACGATGTGCAGGCGAGCCTGGCTCACCTGCCCTTCCTCATTCAGCAGAATCGTCACCTTGCCGTGGCCTTCCACGCGGGTGACCGGTTCGATCGTAATTTTTTTCGTTGTCATGAAAACCCTCCTTGCGTACTACGTATTGCGTATTCAGATTTCAGATCTATTTCCATTCCGCACTGCTGTGCGAGCTTTGCGTTCTTTTGTGGCTAATCATACTTGAGCAGTTCATAAGGAAGTTCGACCGGCTGATTGGTCAGCAGGGCGGTAAGTGCCGCCCAGAGCGTATCGGCCGAAGGCGGACAGCCCGGCAGGAAATAGTCGATCTTCACCACTTCGTGCGCCGGATAGACTTTGTCGAGCAACAGTGGAATCTCGGGATCCTGCGGAGTAATGCCCTGCGGATTATAGACCGTCGGCCCGTCGCGATACGCTTCGTTGATGCACTCTTCGAGCGGAATATTGTTCCGCATGGCGGGAATCCCGCCCATGGTAGCGCAGTCGCCGAATGAAATGAGTATATCGCAGTTTTTTCGGAACTCGTGCAGTACATGCACATTTTCCTCGTTGCAGCATCCGCCTTCGATCAGGCCGATGGCACAGCGCTGGGAGATATGCTTGATATCGTCGATCGGTGAACGGTCGAAATCAACCAGTTCGATCAGCTGCAGAATACGGTCGTCAATATCGAGCAGCGACATGTGGCAGCCGAAGCATCCGGCCAGTGATGTACTTGCAACTCTGGGTTTGCTCATGATTTTACCCCCTCGATATCCGAACCGATCGGCTCTTTATCGTAGATCCGTTTGCCCACGGGCACCTCAAATCCGACACGTTTCTTGATGATGCATCCAACCGGACAGATATCGGCCGCCTTGTCGGTGACCGCCATATCGGTATCCCCCAGGGCGCGTTCACCGTCCACCCCGATCTTGCGTTCGAAACCCCGACCGATCGACTGGAAGACATTCTTGCCGTCGAGCTCCTGCGAAGCGCGCACGCAACGGGCGCACATGATGCAGCGGTTGTGATCCAGCATGATGTCGGGATGGGTCGCATCGACATCCTTTTCCGGGAACTGATAGGGATATTGCGGAGCCGTGATGCCGAAGCGATAGGCCAGCGCCTGCAGTTCGCAGTTGCCGCTTTTTTCGCAGAACATGCAGAAGTGGTTCCCTTCCACAAACATCATATCGATAATGTTGCGCCGATGCTGCAGCAGCTCCGGGGTTTCGTTCATGATTTCCATGCCCTCCATGACCGGCTTGACACAGGCCGCCTGTGCCCGGCCATCGACAACCACGGTGCATACACGGCAGCTCCCGATCGGCTTCAGGTCGGGATGCGCACACAGGCGCGGAATATAAATCCCGGCTTCATCCGCCGCCTGCATGATCGTTTGCCCCAGCCTGGCTTCAATCTCTTTTCCGTCAATTTTGATTTTAATCGCATCACTCATAGTTTTCTCCTAGGCATGGAAAATTTCCGAACGGCGTCCGGCAATGGCACTGGCTTCTTCAACCGCCTTCATAATGTTGAACGACTTGTTCATTCCGCTGCCGTTGTCTTTCACCAAGGCGTTGTATACCGGCCGGAAGTTTTTCAAGGTCGACAGAACCGGATTCGGCGAGGTCTGTCCCAATCCGCACCGGCTGGTATACTTGACGCTTTCCCCCAGACGCTGGAGATAATCGAGATCGCCCTGCGATCCCTCGCCCTTGCGCACCCGCTCGAGCCGGTTTTTCAGCAGCACATTGCCCACGCGGCAGGGCACGCAGTAGCCGCAGCTTTCGTCCACAAAGAACTCCATGAAGGCCTCCGTGACTTCAAGAATATCGCGCTGGTTGCTGAAGACCATCATCGACCCGCCGGTTGAAAGTTCCTCGTAGCTGATTCCCAGACCAAACTGCGCGGGGCCGACCATCTGTCCGGATGGGCCGCCCACGCATACACAGGCCACATCATCCGCCCCGGCTCGCTCGAGAATATCGCTGAGTCTGGTGCCGAACGGAACTTCGTAGATACCCGGCCGTGCGCAGTCTCCGCACACACTCAACAACTTCGTCCCTGTGCTCTTGCCGGTACCGATGGAAGAAAACCAACCCGGGCCCATGTCCGCGATGCGCGCGGCACAGCAATAGCTTTCGACATTGTTCACCGCTGTGGGCGAAACCATGTAGCCCTTGACCACAGGGAACGGCGTCCGGTCGGTCGGGTCGCCGCGTGTGCCTTCGCACGAACTGATCAGCGAGGTTTCCTCGCCGCATACATACGCGCCAGCCCCCATCTGAATACGGACGTCGAAGTTAAATCCTTCCTTGCCGAGAATATTGTTCCCGAGCAGGTTGGCCGCGCGCCGCTGATTCATCTTGTCTTCGAGAAAAGCCCGGAGATAGGCATATTCTGCTCGAAGGTAGATAATGCCCGTCTCCGCGCCAATCGCATAAGCCGCAATCGTCATTCCTTCAAGAACAAGGTCGGCGCGCTCGGTGAGCAGCACGCGGTCCTTGAATGTGCCCGGCTCGCCCTCATCGGCATTGCACAGCACATATTTATCGGTGCCGGGTGACGAGCGGGTCAGCGCCCATTTGAGTCCGGTCAGGAACCCCGCTCCGCCACGGCCCCGCAGTCCGGAGGTCTTTACATCCTCGATCACCTCTTCCGGTGTCATGGTCAGGGTCTTGCGCAGGCCGGCATCCTTGCGATAGTCGGATAGAATTACGGGCCCTGCTTCGCAGATATTGTTCTTCACCATCGCCTGTACCAGCGGATCGGCATTGTTGCCGTCACCGACTTCGGTGATCAGTGTCTGCGGGTCGGGATTCGCCTTCAGCTGTTCAATGATCGCCGGAATTTTCTCCGGGGTCAGGTTGGTGATCACCGTATCGTTCACCATCATGGCTGGTGCCTGGTCGCTCATGCCTATGCACGCCGTTTTTTCCAGCGTGATGTTTCCGTCGGCAGTCGTTTCATCAAAATTGATATTCAGTGCCTTGCACAGTGTTTCGCCGACTTCATCGCCGCCCTGGAATCGATCAATAATGTCGTCGCATAAGCGAATGACCACATCGCCCTGTTTCTTATCGGAAAGGAAGGAATAGAATGAAACGACACTTTCGACTTCAACACGGTGCGTGCCGGCGTGTTCGGCAATCAGACCAAAAGCTTCGCGCGGAACATGATCGAATGCTTCCTGCACTTCACGCACAATGTCCATCAAGCGGGCACGGTCATGGTCATACCTGGCACAGATCTGCTCAATCTTTGAAGTCATCGTACTCATCGGGTGTCCTCCTGCGTAAACAAAGCCTATTTGATAGATATAAAAATATCGATTGATGACTAAAAAGCAAGAGATCAAATCCCGAAATGACTTAAATAGGCGTATTTAGATCAAATCCAAATAACCCTATTGGCACAAAAAAACCGCCTGTTATGAACAGACGGTCATGAAATGCACCAGATAACAGCCTTATTCGCCGCCGTTCTCGATCTCCTCTTCGACCTTCTTGGGCAGGTGGATCTTGAGGTGCAGATCGCGCACCTGGTGGTGCTCGACATTGCCGGGCGCGCCCATCAAAAGATCCTGCGCCTTCTGGTTCATCGGAAACGCGATCACTTCGCGAATATTCGGCTCATCGGCCAGCAGCATGATGATGCGATCGACGCCCGGAGCAATACCGGCATGCGGCGGCGCGCCATATTGAAACGCACGGTGCAACGCCGGGAATTTCTCTTCTACAATCGATTGGTCGTAGCCGGCAATATCAAACGCCTTGACCATCAGCTCGGGGCTGTGGTTACGCACGGCACCGGAAGAGAGCTCTGTACCGTTGCAGACAATGTCATACTGGAAGGCAAGAATCTCGAGCGGATCCTTGTTCAGCAGATCGTCCATACCGCCCTGCGGCATCGAGAACGGATTGTGCGAGAACTCGACCTTGCCTTCATCATCGAGCTCATACATCGGAAAGTCGACGATCCAGCAAAACCTGAAGACATCGGGATCAATGAGTCCGAGACGCTTGCCGAGCTCATCGCGTACGGCGGCACCAATTTCCGAAGCCGGCTTGAGCTTGTCGGCAATGAAGAACATGACGTCGCCGTCGCCCACCCCGCCGAGCTGCTTGAGTTGGTTGAGTGTGTCTTCGGAAAGGAACTTGGCGATCGGGCTCTGGATTTCGCCGTCGACCCAGCGCAGGTACCCGAGACCCTTGGAACCGACGGACTGCGCAAACTTGATCATGTCGTCGAAGAACTTGCGCGATTCGCCGGCACAGCCTTTGGCGGCAATGGTTTTGACGACACCGCCGGAAGCAACGACGCCGGCGAAAGCCTTAAAGTCGCAGTCGCGGAACAGTTCGGTGGCATCCTGCATGACCAGCGGGTTGCGCAGATCGGGTTTATCGGTGCCGTATTTTTCCATCGCTTCCCGATAGGGAATGCGGGTGAAAGGAATATCATCGACCCGCTTGTCGGAAAACTCGGTGAAGATCTGGTGCAGCACCTTTTCATTGACCTCAAAGACATCGTCCTGCGTGGCGAAGGCCATCTCCATATCCAGCTGGTAGAATTCACCTGGCGAGCGGTCGGCTCGGGCGTCCTCATCGCGAAAGCACGGGGCGATCTGGAAGTAGCGGTCGAAGCCGGAGGTCATGAGCAGCTGCTTAAACTGCTGGGGCGCCTGCGGCAGGGCGTAGAATTTACCGGGATGAACGCGGCTCGGGACGAGGTAGTCGCGGGCACCTTCCGGCGAACTGCTCGTCAGAATCGGCGTCTGAATTTCCATGAAGCCCTCGCCCGTCATGAGCTCCCGCATACGGGAGATGACCTTCGAGCGCAGCATGATATTCTTGTGAAGGCTATCACGACGCAGGTCGAGGAAGCGGTATTCGAGCCGCAGGGTTTCATTGCACTCCTCTTCCTTGGCAATCTGGAACGGAATAACCTTGGATTCGCCCAGGGTCTCCATCTCTTTGGCCACGATTTCGATGTCACCGGTCGGGAGCTTCGGATTGATCGCTTCCGGAATGCGATCGACGACCTGGCCGGTAAAGCAGATCGTGGATTCCACGCGCCAGTGCTCGACCCCCTTGTAAAAGGGTTGTGAAGGATCGATCACAATCTGGGTCAGGCCATAGTGGTCGCGCAGATCGATAAAAATGATGCCGCCATGGTCGCGTACGCTGTGAACCCAGCCGGATACCTTGACAATTTCATGGACGTTTTCTTTTCGCAATTCGCCGCATGTGTGGGTTCTATAACGATGCATGTGATTACTCCTCAAACCTGTTTGTTATTACTGCGTATTACTTACTGCGCATTGCCCACCCGCAGGCCAGTGGTACGAAATACGATTTTACGCATTACGTAGTTCGCAATACGTCTTCTAATTTAAGTTCTTCCTGCGAACCTTCGGCCATATTTTTAACCATCGCGGTTCCTTTTGAAATTTCGTTCTCACCGCGGATGATGACCTTCTCCGCCCCGGAGCGATCGGCCTTGCGCATCTGAGCCTTCATGCTCTTGGCGGCCAATTCCATGCCGCAATGGATTCCCTTCGCCCGCAGTTCGCGCGCGAGTTTCATATTTTCGGCCAGTGCTTCCTCGCCCAGCGAGACCAGCCAGATCCCGCCCCGGGGAACAAACTGATCGGCCGTGATCCCGCAGGCTTCCAGCGAAGTGATGACGCGTTCCATGCCCATGGCGAATCCAACGCCCGGAATACCCTTTTTGCCGAGCGCAATTTCGTAGCGCCCGCCGCCGGCAATGGCATTCTGCGCACCGAGTGCGTCATGGGTGATTTCCCAAACGGTATGCACATAGTAATCAAGACCCCGCACCAGTTGCGGGTTGAGCTCCACTTCGATGCCCATGTTTTTCAGAGCGTTGATCACCTGATCGAGATAGGCGCGCGAATCCGCGCTCATGAACTCGATGGCCGAGGGGATTCGCCGGACAATTTCGGCGCACTTTTCATTCTTGCAGTCTATCACGCGCAAGACGTTTTCAGCGATGCGGCGTTGGCAGTCTTCGCACAGCTCCGCGAGATGCGGCTGGAGCGCCTTGCGCAATCCATCGACCACCGGCTGGCGGTCGTCCATGGCGCCGCGGGTGCTGATCTGTATCTTCGAGCCGGTCAGCCCCCACGCGTCGAGCAGGTGCTGCTGAAGTGCAATGCATTCGGCATCGGCCAACGGGTTCGGCTCGCCGGTGGCTTCAACACCAACCTGGTGGAACTGCCGTTTGCGCCCCGCCTGCGGTCGTTCGCAACGAAACATCGGCGCAATGTAAAATACACGGGCGTTGAGCCCTTCCTCTCCGCGCCCTGCCAAATGGCGAATCGTGCCGGCCGTGCCTTCGGGCCGGAGTGCGAGTTCCCGACCGCCGCGGTCCTCGAAGGCATACATTTCCTTCTGCACCACATCGGTCGTATCGCCGATGGAACGCTTGAAGACGGAAAGCTTTTCGAGCGAGGGCGTACGCAGCTCTTCATACCCATAACAGGCAAAGATCGTGCGCGCTTTTTCCTCAATCATGCGCCAGATATATATTTCAGGCGCACGGATATCGGACATGCCCTGCAGGGGCTGAAACTCGTTACTTGCCATTGATTATTTCCGATTAATGATTGAACCGCGCCTTCAGCGCTATTCGCGTTCGCGAATTATTTTATCAGCCGATCTTCGGGTCTGCGATGCCGATGTGCAGCACGTGCTGTTCAATCGGCAGTCGGCAGTCCAGACCGGCAGTAAATCTACTCGCCGGTGATGCGCTCCCGCATGATCTTTCCGGGCTTGAACTTCACAACCTTGCGAGCGGGGATGGTAACGATGTTCTCAGGCTTGTTCGGATTGCGGCCAATGCGCTGCTTGCGTTCACGAACCTCAAAGACGCCAAAGTTACGAAACTCAACGGTGTCGTCGTTTTCAAGTGCTTCCACGATATAGTCGAGGCTCTTCTGAATGACGGCATAAACGTCCTGCTGAATCAACCCGGTTTCATCAGCGATACGCATTACCAAATCTCTTTTTGTCATCTATATATCTCCTTGATTTTTAGACATTTCAACAAAGGGAACACCCGATCTGCTTAAAACGAACCACGGATATTATTCAGTGGAAAAGATCGGTCAAGCTAATCTGCTCAAGATTAGTGAATTAGATAAACGGATCAGCGTGAAACAATGTGCACGGCCAGAAAGACCACGACGATAAATCCGCTGAAAATGGCCAGACTTTTATTGAATAAATAGAAGTGATCCTTGGGGTCGATGATGATCGCTGTATCCCCCTTCTTGACCATGGTATGGGTACCCACATAAATACCTTTAACAATGCCCTTGGAAGGGGCCCGTACTTCGGTGGCATCCATCGTCACACGCAGTTTGGTCACTTTATCAAGCGCCTTTTCCATCTGCGCTTCAGCCTCGGCAGCACTCGCATTCAGATCTTCGGAATCCTTACCGGAATCCACGTTCTTGCCCGCGTCTTTCGCTGCCATGTCGAGCATGGCAAACTTTTTCTTGGCTGCGGTATAGGCATCCTTCGCCTCTTCAAACTGCAACGCCAGTCGATCGCTGCGAAGACTGATCAGCACCTGCTCTTCCGAAATGGTATCGCCCGTATCAACGTGTACTTTTTCAACAGAACCGTCGGTCTCAACAATAGCTGCCACTTCCAGAGGATGCTTTTTCAAAACCTTGGCCGAGGGGTACCACGCATCCTTGACCGCCCAGATCCCCAGAAAGAAGAAGATCCCTGCGAGTACTAGAAAATCATTGGATGCTTTTACGTTGTACTTTCTTTTGGCCGGCATAGAGGCTCTCCCTAGGTGAATACGTAGTAAAGTTGCAAAGACGACAAGTCTTGTCCATCTATAAATTGAAACAAGGCGCCGACATCCTCATTAGCTTGAATTACGCCAAAATTCAGTTTTCAACCCTCCTTCCGATTATGCTAGTTTGCGCGATCGTTTTTTGGAGGAAACCCCAGGTGTATCTTAAAACTCTCGAACTCATCGGTTTTAAAAGCTTTGCGAATAAGACCAAGCTCGAATTTGAACCCGGCATGACGGCCATCGTCGGCCCGAATGGCTGCGGCAAGAGCAATGTATCCGATGCGGTCCGCTGGGTGCTGGGCGAGCAACGCGCCCGCGCCCTGCGCGGCGCGAAGATGGAAGATGTAATTTTCAACGGAACCGACTCCGCCAAAGCCCTGGGCATGGCCGAGGTGAGTATCACGCTGGCCGACTGTTCGGAATATCTCGGGATCGAATATGACGAGGTCTGTGTCACCCGCCGGGTGTTTCGGTCGGGCGAAAGCGGCTACTTCCTCAACCGCAAGGCGTGCCGTCTGAAGGATATCCAGCGCATGTTCATGGATACCGGAATCGGAACCGACTCCTACTCCGTATTGGAGCAGGGAAAAATCGACCAGATTCTATCCGCCCGCCCGGAAGATCGCCGCAGTGTTTTTGAGGAAGCCAGCGGCATCACCAAATACAAGGCCGACAAACGAGAGGCCCTGCTCAAGCTGGAACATACCGAAGCCAACCTCCTGCGTCTGGAAGATGTCATCCGCGAAGTCAAGCGGCAGATTATCTCGCTCCAGCGCCAGGCCGGAAAAGCGCGGCGTTACAAAGAGCTCTCCAACGAGATGCGCAATCTCGACATCTACGTCACCAATCAACGACTCGCCGAATATGCCCTGAAAATCGATGCCCTGGCCGAAGAACTTCAGACGCTTGAGCGCAAGGTTGCCGAACTGCACCAGCAGGTGGAAACCGCCGAAACCGAAGCCGCGAATTCCCGCCAGGCGCTGAGCAAGCTGGAAGAGACCATTTCGCTTGCAATGGAGCAGGCCTCCTCTGCCCGCAGCGAACTGGAGCGTACCCGCAACCTGATCACCATGAATACCGACCGTATTGCGGAACTTTCCACGCTGGCGCAGCGAAACTCGCAGGAAACGGAAGACGCCCGCGTGCGCATGGAAGCGCACCGCACGGAGCTGGAAAAGATCATCTCGGAAATCGGCGAAGCCGAAGCACAGAAGACCGAAGCCAAAACCGAACTCGATCAGGTTACGCTGGTGCAAAAGGATGTCGAAGACCAGATGAACGCCACCCGCACCCGACTCAATGACCTGCGTAATGAATCGGTATCCCTCGACTCGAAAGCCTCGAAAATGCAGAACGAGTTGAATCAGCTGGATGCACGCGACCGCGAGGCCATGCTGAAGAAAGAACGTCTCGCCACCGAAAAAGCGGAGCTGGAACGTTCCCTGGGTTCATTCATGGAGCGGCAGACGGAGATGGACGAGCGGGTGGAGGCACTTGCCGCTGAAGTTGCCAAACAGGCGGAGTCACTCAACGGCCTCAACTCGGATCGAGCGGGCCGCATGAATTTGATCAACGAAAAAGAGCGCACCTTGAACGATGCGCAAAAGGCGGTTGCCGCCAAACGCGCCCAATTCGAAATGCTGGCCGAAGGCGAAACCCGCAAGGAGGGATATCCGCCCGGCGCGCAAACCCTTCTCGATCCCCCGCCGGAATTCACGCTCGACCGCTCCGGAATCGTTGGACCGCTGGCTGAACTGATGACGAGCTCGCCGGAATACCAGACCGCACTGGAGGCTATTTTGCGTCCTTGTCTGGATGCGATTGTCGTCAAAGATGAAGCCTATGCCCGCGAAGCGCTCGACTGGCTGCGTGAACAACAGGCCGGTAGCGCGCGGCTACTGAGTATTGCCTCGAGCAAGGAAGAGGTCGAACTGGAGGCCTCCTCCTCCATCGGAAAAAGTCTGCTGGAGTGCATCTCGTACGACGAAAAGGCAGCACCGCTGGTGCAGCGCCTTTTCTGGAATGTGCGCGTGGTGGACTCCGAACTCGAAATCCCCGGCGTGCTTTCCGTAGACACCGTGGTGGTGTCGCAAAACGGCACGGTGGTTTGCGGCGACGGCTCCTCCGAACTCTGGATGCCCGGCACCGAAGACAAATCCCCTCTCGCCCGGCATCAGCTGCGTCAGCAGCTTCAGAGCGAAATCGCCAAACTTGAAGCGGATACACAGGCGCTGGAGGAATCGCTTGCGGCCCTGCGCGGCGAGGAATCCGGCCTCGACACCACGATTGAGCAAACTCGTCAAAAACTCGAGGATGCCCGGCGCGAACTGGCGTTGCAGGAGGGCGAACGGCAGGTCATCAACAGAGAAACTGCAACTGCCCGCGAACGCGTCGAGACGGTGACCTTTGAACACGGCAATCTGACCGAAAAGGAAAATGGTGTGGTTGAGCTTCGCTCCCGCCTTGCCACGGAGCTGCAGGAAACACGGGATCGCCAGGCCACCGTCCGGACCGAAATCGGTGAACAAACCACTCAGCTCAACGAAATTGAACAGAAGCGTTCCGATGCCCTCTCGATCACATCCGAGCATCGGATCGTCTACTCCCAGAAGACCCAGGCGCTCGACCACCTGAACAACCGCAAGCAGCCGATGGAGGCGCGCATCGGGGAACTCGAGGAACTCATTAACGAGCGAACCGGCGGCATTGATTCCTACAACCGCCGCATCGATGACCTCAAGACCTCGATCGCGGAAGAAAACGGCAAGATCGAACCGCTCGAGCAGCGTCTGAACGAAACCGCGCAGTCGCTTGAAAGCGAACGCGCCCGGCGCGAGGAAACCATCCACTCTCTTACCCATGCCGAAAACCGACTGCGCACCATGCGCAACGATCTCGAAGCCGAACTCAACAAAAAATCAAAACTCGAGGTGGAGAAGGCCGAGTTTACCATGCGACACGATAATTCGCTGGAGCGCGTCACGGGCACCTACCATATCACCAAGGAAGAGATGGCCGAGACCGAAGC
>JABDQT010000098.1 GCA_013042165.1 Kiritimatiellales bacterium
TGTTGATTTCCATCCCGATAAACTCGCGTCGAAAGGGCTGCCCGACGAATTCATGACCTATGCGCACGATCAGCTGACTCAGGTCAACGAAGCCTACGACTCCATCAAGAAGACGCGCGGATTGTGAGGGGTAGGGACATGTGTCCCCACATGTCCGCGGCGGGGTGAGGACACCCCGCCCCACCTAAAATCTATCTTTCTTAAGGCGGAGCTCAGCGAACTCCTGCACCGTATCTACACGCAGAAAAGGATTGGTTTTCTTTTCTTCCGCCAGTGTCACAAAGATGGCCGATGCAGGGTCCGCTTGGTAGCAATCGATCCGGGCTTGCACGTCGGCATTCTCCGGCTCGACCATGCGTGCAAACTCCATGTTGTCGATCAGGTAGTCGTGCCCGCCGAGAATCCGTGTTTCATCCGGCAATTGCTTGATCCGCTGCAGGCTGCTGAAAAGCTGCTCCGGTGTGCCATCGAGAATTCGGCCGCACGCGCCGTTGATGAGCGTGTCGCCCGCAAACAGCATTGTAAGCTCGGGGAAATAATACACCTTGTGCACGGCGGTATGCCCCGGCGTCGGGACAGAACGGCAGGAGGTGCCCAGCACCTCAAAATCGCCGGCCTCGACACCCGGGCTGGTCGACTGTACACCGAGCCGATCCTGGATTTCCCGGCAGCCGCCGATGTGGTCATGATGATTGTGGGTAATCAAAACATTCAACAGCTCGAGCTCTTCCTTTTCCAGGGTTTGGAAAATCGGTTTCGCTTCACCGGCATCGATCAGCACCGCCTGGCCATCGCGGCAGACCAGATAGATAAAGTTATCGTAGAGCACCGACACCGCCAGCACTTCGTAATCACCTGTTTTAAATCGAGTCGTTTTCATAATAAACAGCCAGCCAGATGGTCTTTTCGGTCGATGATGTGGATTCAACACGGTGGCGCTGATGCGCGGGAATGAGCAGATGATCGCCCGCGCTCAACTCCACCGTCTCGACCTCATCGTTTATTTCAATGGAGAGAACCGCGGCACCGGCAAGCAGCAGCACCCATTCATGTTGCTCCTGATCATACCAGAAGCCTTCCGGCGAAGCGTGCCCATCGGACACGATCCGCTCGATCCGCACCCCCTCGCTCTCCGCCAGCACGGTAACGAGCTCTTCCGGCAGCTCATCGGGAATCTCTTTGAACAGATTCATTCCTCTCCCAACAATAGGCGCAACACCAGATTGGCCTGCATATGGGCGGCGATGCCGACGCGCGGGGCCATCAGGCCGCAGCCGGGCGCGGCACCGGTTTCAAGATCGCCGACCACATAGATGCGCTCCCCCATTTTTCGGACTCCGATGGTTTCGGCGGGGCCGTAGCCTGCCAGACCGGAAGCCGCAACGATCGGCGCGCCTTTGAACGATTGCAACAGCATCGCCTTCTGATCCGCGCGGTCGAACGCCTCGACCATCACATCCACATCGCCAAACAATCCCTCGATATTTTCGGGGGTGACGCGCACGCAGTGTGTTTCGCATTGCACATAGGGATTGATGCGCTTGAGGTTGGCCTCAAGCGCTTCGGCTTTGGCCAGACCAATCTGATCGATAAAATATTGCTGCCGATTGAGGTTGCTCGGTTCGACTACGTCAAAGTCGGCGAGGATGAGCCGCCCCACCCCGATACGCGCCAGCGCCACCGCGACGGCGGAACCCAGCCCGCCGAGTCCGGCGATGCCGACGGTCGCGTGCCTGATCTTTTCATGCACACCCGGCGTATGGCGCGAGACCATCAGCGCCTCCAGCTCCTCTTCGTCAGGAATTTCGCCGCGCGTGATCAGGTTGATGCGGTCGCCGTTCTTCAGAACATAGTCCTCGGTAACGGCCGCTCCGTTGCTGATCAGGACATCGGCATCCGGTTTTTCACGATCGCGCAGCTGCATCAGGGTTGTATCGGATCCAAGCTCATGCGCCCGTTCATTCAAATAAACTTTCATACCTACTCTCTAGTGATTTATCTTTCCGTCGTCGATGGTTTTTATACGATAGCCCCAACCCGGAGATTGCCCATGCTGAAGCGGACGCAGAACTTTCTGAGAACCACCCTCATCGGGGGCGTGATTGTCATTCTTCCGGCCATTATCCTGATCTTCGCCTTCAAGTGGCTCTTCGGTGTGGTAGCGAACGCGATCCAACCGCTGACCGACCTCGCGGTCAAAAACATTCCATTGCCGGCGCGTTTTGACGAAGCCATCGCCACCGTGATCGTTTTGATTGTGATCATTCTCGTCTGTTTTTTCTTCGGCCTCTTTGTACGCACCCGCCTCGGGCAGATCATCTATCACGGATTTGAAAACAGCGTGCTGAGCAAGGCACCCGGCTATCGAATGATCAAGGAAACGGTCAATCACTTCATCGGCCGGAAGGAATCTCCGTTTGCCTCGGTCGCGCTGGTGCAGATTTTCGAAAATGACACCAAGGTTACGGCCTTCATTACCGACCGCCATGAGGATGGCACGGTAACTGTCTTTGTGCCCACCGGACCCAATCCCACCACCGGCTTCATCTATCACCTCAACAAGCGCTTTGTTCATCCCGTCAATATTTCCGTGGAGGAAGCCATGCGCTCGGTCATCTCCTGCGGCGCAGGATCGGGAAGCCTGATCCGGGGATTGAAGTCCGATACGGATCAGCCGAAGATCAGCACATAGCCGATGCCGAATACGGCGATGTCGACGAGTACGTGGGATAGCCAGCCGGGCCAGATGGTTTTGTATCGGATAAACAGCCATGCCCAGAGCAGGCCGGCGGAAAAAACACCGACTCCGCCGAGCAGGGTGAGCGGCCCGCTGAGATAAAGCTGCATAGCCAGCACATGATGAAGGGCAAAGCCCAACGCGGAAACCAGCATGGCCGCCGAAGGCTTCATCAGCCTGACGCACTGTCGCATGACAAACCAGCGCCAGACATACTCCTCCAGGAGTGAATTGATGCAGATCCAATTGAGGGCGCTGCCTGCATAATAGAGCTTTCGGTCCAGCTTGATTCCGGCGGCCAGCTCCCTGACTGTGGCCGGATCAATCAGGCGCTCCCCGAACATCAGATACAGGGCGCCGATTGCCACGCTGGCGGCCAATCCCGTCAGCAGGCCCATCCGCAGGCCACCGGGCAGTGTCCGCGGCCGGCTAAAGCGCCCCCCTTCGGCATAGAAGAACCAGAGCGCGGGCAGGAACAGAATCCACGCCTTGCAGAACAGATATATGCTGTTTCCAATAAGGGTGCCGGGCATCCAAACCATGCCAAACAGCACGCCGATGGACGGCGCCGGGATCAGCAACAGAAGTGAAATGAAAGCCTTGCGCTTCATCCTCAGGCAAAGAGGCCGTTCATAAGGTCGGTGCCCATCTCATCGACCGCCTTCATCTGCCTGGATGATTCGAGCAGGTCGGTGAGCGACAGCAGCTCTTCCAGCAGGATCATACGGGCGACATGATGGTGGGCGGTCGGCACACTGACCTGAAGCTTGTTGTCATCAACGATCAGGGTGAAGGAGATATCATCCTTGAGCACGCGGTAGGTGGGTTGATCCGTATGCAGGCGGTGGACAAAGAACTCTTCGGCCTGCAAGGCGCGTATAAAGCGGCTGAGCAGAAACTCGGCAATGTCCAGCGACGGAAACTCCAGCTCGATCACTTCCACATCGATATCGACACCGGCCATCTCCTTGCGCAGTCCCGATCCGCCCTCGAAGGACTTCACCAGCAACGGAGGAGCAAGCATGGTCGTGACCACGGTCATCATGATCGCGACGCCGAAAATGCCCTGATCGATAATGCCGCTGGCCAGGCCGATGCCGGCAACGATCAGCGCCACTTCGCCTCGTGGAAGCATGCCGAGACCGATGCGCAGGGAGCCGCGCACGTTGAACCGCATCATATATGCGGGAAGCCCGCATCCCACTACTTTCGATACGATGGCAAGTACCGAGTAGACCGAACCGAAGATGAGCACAGGCTTCATGGCTGCAAAGTCAACCATCATGCCCATGACGCAGAAGAAGATCGGAACGAGGATGTTGTAGATGCCTTCAAGATGATGTTCGATCTCATGCGAGAGATCGGTGCGCGAGAGGGCCAGCCCCATGATGTAGGCCCCGATAATCATCGCCAGCCCGGCCATTTCCGCCAGACCCGCCAGGAGGAGCGCCAGACCGAAACAGATGGCAACAATGATTTCCTTGGACTTGAAGCGCTTGATCATCGCCGTAATCTTGCGCGAAAAGATCAGTCCGGTTGCCGTAACGATCACAAAGAATCCGATGGCCTTGAGCGCGATCAGGCAGATCGGGCCCCACGCCACTCCGCTGCCCATGCTGACCTTGGCCATCCCCATCACGATGGCGAGCGAAATGATGCCGAAGACATCGTCGAAGACCGCACCGGCCAGGATGGTCACGCCTTCCGGTGAAGACATTTTTCGTTTTTCCGCCAGAATCCGGGCGGTGATGCCGACGGACGTGGCTACGGAAATCACCCCGAGAAAGAGCGCGGCCGGATCCATGAAGGAATCGATGCCGTTGCCCGGCCACAGCACCGCGCATAGGTCGCCGAGGATGAATGCGGCAAAGAGGCCGCCCAGTCCCACAAACGACCCGACCACGGAATAGCGCAGGAAGGAGGCGAGGTCGGTTTCAAGCCCGGCCAGAAACAGCAGAATGATCGATGCCAGCGTGGCGATGCCGTAGAGCTCGGTCGAGGCCGCGAAACCGGCATGCTCCGAAAAAAGGATCCCGATGGATGGAAAATTAATGACACCGCCGAGGGCATACGGGCCGATCAGCATACCCGAAGCCAGTTCGCCCAGCACGGAAGGCATTTTCAGGAAACGCTGAAAAAGATAACCGCCGATCTTCGCGAAAATAATAATGACGGCCAGCTGGATAATCAGCAGCATCATCATATGCGTGATGCTGTGTCCGGCGGATTCCGTCATGTGGACCGCCGCTTCGCCGGCGTGTTGAACAACTGCGTTGGTAACAGCGTGGGCGTCCTGCATGATGGCCTATTTCCCCGTCAGGGTTTCGTAGATATCTGCATGGGTTTTGGCGGCAAGCAGTTTATCGCGCTCGGCGGGCTGACTGATCAGGCGGCTGACCTCGGCAAGGAACTGGATATGCGGACCGGTCCGCTTGGTCGGGGAAATCGTCATGATGAAGATGGTCGACGGCGAGCCATCCATCGAATCGAAGTTCACACCGGCCTTGTTCAGTCCGATGGCGGCAACCAGCCCCGTGACCGCATCGGATTTACCGTGCGGAATCGCCACGCCGTTCTGCATGCCGGTCGACATCTTGGCCTCGCGCTCCAGCACGGCCTTCAGCACCGCCTCGCGATCGTTGATCTTGCCGGCCGCCAGCAGGCGGTCGATCATCTCTTCGATAATCCCCTGCTTGGTGTCGGCCTTTAAATCGACCCACACCGTATCCGGTGATAGCACTTTCTTAAGGTTCATTTCCGTCAGCCCCTGAATGGAAAATTAAGCGGGGCATTGTGGATATAATCGCCGTAACGTCAATTGTTTTCTGCCTTTGCGTACTCAGGGAGTGCGATTTCGAGGCCGGAATTCAGCATCCGCCATTTCCTAAAACCTAAAACTGTGCCATCATAACGCCATTGATGAAGCGATTGGGGATCATTTTGATTTTGGGGGTTTTGCTCGCGCTGCTGCTTGTCACGGACTCGGTGCGCAGGAGCCCCGTTTCACCGGAGCAGGCGATGCCGGAGGAGCAAGCAGAGCAGGAGCCTGCACAACGGAAGAGTGCTCCCGATGTCTTCACTCCGCTGCAGGTTCCGATTCCCGGAACAGCCTCCGTGCCGAAGAGTAAACCGCCCCCCGCCCGGCCCTACCCATACCTGCCGGCCCCTGATAAACCAACGCTCTTCGATCGCGCAACATCTTTGGTGGATACCAACAAGCTAAAGCTATACGAAGGCTCCTACACGCTGGATCAGCTGGGTACAGGTAACGGCAATGGCGGAGTAGCGGTCAATTTGAAGAGCACATGGCTGGTCGGCAACACGAATATGCCGCAGGCCGGGCTGCGCGTCCGGCTGAATCCCCTCACGCAGCAGTATGAAGTCGTCGGCGGAGAAGTTTATCTGCCCGGCAGAGGAATCGGGCTGAGCAGCGAGTTCGACGAGGGCACCGGAGAAACGCGAACCTTCCTCAACCTGCAGAAGGAGTTTTAAGACGAGTCATTCTGCGCCTATTCTTCTTTTTCGATGCGGCCGTGAGCTTTCCACTCGTCGATGCGGGTGAGGATCCAAAGCGGGACGCCGATGCGGTAGGCGGCGCGACCGATCATATGTGCCGCCACCGGCGCGGTCAGCAGGAAGAAAGCAATCACCAACACCCCGCGCGAGGTGACGGTGATGTTGGCAAAGTGGATCATCATGGCAATCGTGACGGCGCTGACGCCGACCGTGCCGGTTTTGGTGGCGGCGTGCATGCGGATGAAAAGGTCCGGCAGGCGGATCACACCGACGGCGGCCACCAACGACAGCAGGCCCCCGGCCAACAGGAAAACGGTTACAAGGATTTCGCGGATCATGATGGCCCCCCCTTGCTGATATAGAGCGCAAGCGCCACGGTGCCGACAAAGGAGAGCAGCGCGATGCTGATTGCCGCCGGAATATAGTAGGAGGAGCCGGACTGAACGCAGTGCGTCAGGATAAGCGCCACCACAATGGTGGCGGCCATGTCGAGGGCAATCACGCGATCGGGCAGGGTCGGGCCGATCACGACGCGCACGAACGCCGCTCCAAACGCAACGGTCAGCATCAGCATTACAATAGGACAAATCACTTCAACCATGATGATTACCCTTCAACTGAAAATAACTTAGCCACTTTTTATTACCTCAAGAGTTCCAGCAGACGGCGTTCGAGGCCGTCCTTGATTTCATTGCGCAGATCTTCCGGATTGATCACATACATGGCATGGATGTAAAGCGTTTTACGGTCCTCGGACACATCGAGGCTCAGCGTCCCCGGCGTCAGCGAAATGATGTTCGCGAGCATGGTAATCTCCAGATCGGTTTCCGCATCGAGCGGAATCCCGATGACACCCGGC
>JABDQT010000099.1 GCA_013042165.1 Kiritimatiellales bacterium
CCTCCGGAAGATGATCAGTGCGGTCCCCAACAACCGGGTCATGGCTGTGATCGTCGGGGTGCTTGTCACCTGCCTGGTGCAATCGAGCTCTGTTACCACGGTCATGGTGGTTGGATTTGTAAACTCCGGCATCATGACCCTGATGCAGGCCATCGGCGTAATATTCGGCGCCAATATCGGCACCACGATCACCGGCTGGATCCTTGTGCTGAAGATCGGGAAATACGGCCTGCCGATTCTCGGTATCGCAGCTTTCTTCTTCCTGTTTTCCAAGCGCGAACGCCTGCGCTACATCGGCATGACTATCATGGGTGTCGGTATGGTGTTCTTCGGCCTCGAGCTGATGAAAAACGGCTTCAAGCCGCTGCGGTCACAGGAAGAATTCAATGCCTGGTTCCATGCGTTTCATATCAGTTTGGATGGAGGTCTGCTCCTAGCCTATGGCAACATCATTAAATGCGCACTGGTCGGGATGATTCTGACGATGATTGTGCAGTCCTCTTCCGCCACGCTGGGTATCACGATCGGTCTGGCCGCGACCGGGGTGATTGAATTCCAGACCGCCGCCGCGCTGGTAATGGGCGAGAACATCGGCACGACGATCACCGCCTGGCTGGCCTCGCTTGGCACCACCACCACCGCGAAACGCGCCGCCTATGCCCACGTGTTGTTCAATGTCCTTGGAACCTGCTGGTTTATCGCCCTGTTTCCTGTTGCGATCCGCGGGGTCACGCGCCTGATTGCGTGGAAAACCGGCTTCAATCCCCTGGAGATCGGTATCGACGATATGGACGAAGCCAGATTTGGACAGGTCATTACAGCGGGAATTGCCCTGACCCATACCACGTTCAATGTGGCCAATGTCGTCATCTTCCTTCCATTTGCCGGCCTGCTGGCTAAATTCGTTACCCGGCTGGTCCCGGAAAAAGAGACCAAGGAAGTTACCCACCTCACCTATCTCGACGTACGCATGCTCGATACACCCGCGCTGGGCATCGTGCAGTCGCAAGGACAGATCAACTTTATGGCGGAGAGCGTCGAGGGCATGATGGGCCAGCTCCGGGAATGCATGGAAACCGAAGCCGAACAAATTACCCTTGAAAGCAAGTTGTTCCGCCGCGAGGAGATCCTCGACAACGTTCAAACGGAGATCTTCCTCTATCTTAGCAATCTGGTCTCCGGACAGGTGCCGCACGATGTCACGACCAAATCGCACCAGCAGATGCGTATTGCCGACGAATATGAATCACTGAGCGACTACATCATCAATGTCCTGAAGGGTATCAAGAAGCTGCACCAGAATAAAATGGTGCTCGACGGGCCCGCACGGGATAAACTGCTGACCCTGCATGATCGCGTGGCAACCTACATCACCAGGGTCAACGAATACGTGAAAGACGAAACCAGCGGGAACCTGGCTTGGGCGACTTCCGAGGGTGCCGCCATCGGGGAACTGATGAAGGAATCGCGCCGAGAGCATCTGGCCCGTCTGCAGAAAGAGGAGGTCTCCCCCCTCTTCAGCCTCGCCTATACCGATATGCTCAACTTCTACCGCCGTATGAAAGACCACGCGCTCAATATTGCCGAGGTCGTCGCCGGCGATAAAAAGTAATGCGGCGGCGTCCCGGATCTAATTAATTTCCGTGGATGAGCTGGAGGGACGGTGGCCTCACCGTCCGTTTCGGTCGCGGAGCCCGCGACCCTCCAGCCGTGACCCGTTGATACCAGGCCAAACTGAATCCGCCGAAAAGCCCTTCTGATTATGAGAGGGGCTTTTTTTTATGGCGCTGACAGACTGGGAAAACGGCTTAAAGCGACCCTGCTCCATCACCAAGGTTTAACAAGCACCTCACATATCCCTAATATTCAGAATCCAACAATTTGCGCGTGTTGAGGAAGAACTGTATATCTTGAAACGGAAATCAATCGGATGCTTCCGATTCTTCCCCGACTGATCAAGGCGTGCAGGGATTCTGCACAGGGTTCAACCTAATAAAACCTAAACGAGAGGATTAAATATGAATAAGAAGATTATTTACAGTATCACGCTAGGTCTCGCATTATCAGCTGCATCGGTTTTTGCAGCTGAAGGCGCCGACAACGAAAGTATCCTTGAACGGCTCGAAGCCCTTGAAGGCAGCGCGAAAAATTCCAGCTGGGCTGAAAAGGTCGCCATCAAGGGCGATGTCCGTTATCGCTATGAACACAAGGAAGATGATGGCGATGTAACCACGGACCGTCACCGCTTCCGGGCCCGCGTCGGCGCTTACGGAAAATTAGCCGACAACGTTAAAGCGGGAATCCGGCTTGCTTCCGGCAGCGACGAGACTCCCACTTCCACCAATGAGACACTGGACGGCAATGCCAGCGAAAAGGATGTATGGATTGATCTCGCCTACATTACCATTGACTGCCCAAAAGGCAGCGGCCTGAGCGCCACCTTCGGAAAAATGAAGCAGCCCTGGGTGCAGGTTTCCGACCTCATCTTTGATACCGATGTAAACCCCGAGGGTATCA
>JABDQT010000105.1 GCA_013042165.1 Kiritimatiellales bacterium
GTAATGAACATTCGAATGATACTGTCGGCAAAGGCGCCGGCCAGAATCACCACGAGGGCGAAGGGGGTTTTCAAAATCCAAAGCCCGGCACGGAAGGTTTGCCTGAATGCGGCGAAGACGGAGGGCCTTTCCTCGGCAGGCGCCTGCGGTGACTCGATGAATCCGATGCAGTTCAGCCAGCACAGGATTGAGGAGATCAGTGTAAGATAGATCGGCAGCCGGAGTGTTGTTTCCTTGCTGATGTCGGCATGGAACCCGAAAAACGAAAACACCTTTCCGACCAGCCCGGGGTCATAGACCAGTCCGCCGACCACCATAGCGATCATGAAAGCCACGGACCGCCATTTGGAGACCATTTCCAGAACGCGCGACCAGTCGTCTTTCAGGCCGGCATGTTCCAGGCTTTCGTAAACCAATGCTTCGTCGGATCCGCTGGCCGATGCCTCCCCCAGCCCGCTGAGCAGACGGTTGAACGCCAGCAGCAGGAAAAGCATTGTCGGGTTACCGCGCGGCACAAAGGCCCAGACCGCCATCTCAAGCACCATAAGCGACGACGTGAACACCAGCAGCTTTTTCCGACCCAGCAGATCCGACAAGGCCCCGGAAGGAATCTCCGCGAGAATAATGGTGGCAGCCCAGATGACATTGAGCATGGCGAATTGATCCAGCGATAAACCGAAATCGAGAAAGATCACGGCAAAAACCGGATAGTAGAACCGGGCGTTGAACAGCACGCGAAAAACAACGAACCGCCTGACGTTGTTCTTTGCAATAGTCTGCAGGTCGGATCGATTCATAATTTGCGTCGATGAACAAAGCGTGCTTTGGCAGCGATTATCACGGGATAAAAAAAAGCGCCCTTCGCAGGCGCTTTACATGTGCAAATGCACACCAGTCTGATTCAAAGAATTAGAGCGGGGTTACGTTGGTTGCACACGGGCCTTTCTGGCCTTGTCCAACTTCGTACTGAACCTTCTGACCTTCATCGAGTGAAGCATATCCAGAGACCTGGATTTCAGAATGGTGAACAAACATATCGGTTCCGCCTTCGTCAGGAGTGATGAAACCAAAGCCCTTTTCCGAGCTGAACCATTTTACTGTACCTGTATTCATTATCTTATTTCCTTGTTGAATGAGCCTTGTGTTTATCGTGTTGAGAAACAGATAGCGACAGAAATCTTTAAGAATATTCAACGAAATGCAGGCGGCCAAAACCATGTAAACCACAGCATCGACAGCATCGGTTTCGAAAATGTCGACCCGACGCATGCTGCCGCCGGGAGCACCGGCCCCGGTGTTGTCGCATCTGGACTGCAACCTTTTTCCTTATTCCGGGATCAGCGGCCCCGGCTACAGTCGACCGAATCTGCTGCTCTGGATATATTTTCTTATGATTGTATGTTTTTTCCGAATCCGTTGATTTTCACCCGTTGTGCCTCTTTTTGTGCTCTTCGAGCTTTTTGTGACTCAGGCGTACCCACCCCACCGCATACGTACTAATTTACATTCGGATGTCGTGCGATTTCTATATTTCCTAAAACGCTTTCAAGGTTCCCTCCTTACAGCTTGACAGCTCTTTGATTCAGGTTTATGAAGCGAACGTAGGTGAGGCGAATACGGGCTTTGGTAGCTGTGCGATCGCTTCAGCGGGCCGAGAACGCCTCAAGCCATTCGAAGGGAGAAATGGCATGAAAAAGAACAGACACATCTGGCCAGTTCTACTCTTGGCCGCGGCTGTTCCCGTCTGGACGGCCGCCAATATTGAGATAAAACATCATCGACGCCCACTGGTAGAACTCGACGAAGCAAAAATCTTCTTCGAGGAGAACACCACCGACGGCGATCTGGGCATTCACCTGATGGCTGACGGTGAAGGCTGGAAACGGCTGCTGCTTTTTTCACCGAGAAACTGCGGTAAAGGCTTGCTGGTCGACATTCACGTCCGAGGCAACCTGGTAAAAATTGGCGGACTCACCGAAATCTTCAGCGAAAGCGCGGAACCAAGCTTCGATGAATTCCCTCGCGGAAAATTTTTGGCGAAGTTCCCGGCCGGAGAATACCGGTTTGTCGGTTTGTCCGTCGAAGGCCAATGGCTGGTTGGAACCGCCGAACTCACCAAGCACATTCCCGATGGCCCGGTGATCACCGCCCCCGAAGAGGAGGAAGCGGTTGATCCAAACCAGGATCTGCTGGTCGAATGGGAAGCTGTAGCCGATCCGAATGAACCAAAGGGCAGTATTATCGAATACTACGAGGTAGTGGTCGAAAAAGATGAAGAGGATGAGCGTCTGGCCATCTACCGCGTTGATATGCCTGCCGATGCCACATCGGTGCGAGTGCCGGCTGAGTTTTTGGAGCCGGGCAAGGCCTATAAGGTTGAGATCATTGCCGAGGAAACCAGCGGAAACCGTGCTGCTTCGGAAGTGGAGTTTGAAACGGAGGAGGACGACTGATAACGCGCATGCAACTCCGCTTCACCGAAGGCCGCTTTCCAGCGGCCTTCAACTCTTCTAAACTCCGCTTCTTTACCTTTTTTCCCGGGGATCGGGATAGCGGTATTCCCGGTCTTCATAATTCAGAAAAGCAACCTCATCCCCTTCCCTGCGGATTTGCTCCGTTCCCAGAATCGGCACCTTTCCCCCGCCGCCGGGGGCATCGATCACATATTGCGGAACCGCGAGACCGGAGATACGTCCGTGCAGCGACCGGATCAGCTCAATCCCCTTCTCCACCGAGGTCCGGAAATGAGCGGAACCCTGAACGGGATCGCATTGCAGCAGATAGTAGGGCTTCACGTTGATCTCCAGCAAACCATAGAACAAATCGACGAGCGTTTCGGTATCGTCGTTGATTTCTTTGAGCAGAACCGTTTGGCTGACCATGCCGATGCCGTGATCGGAAAGCTTGCGGCAGGCGGCCTGCGTTT
>JABDQT010000110.1 GCA_013042165.1 Kiritimatiellales bacterium
AAGAACTCGGTTTCCAATGGCTCGGGCTATGCCGTTCCCCCATCACCGGCCCCGCCGGCAACATTGAATTTCTGGCCTACTGGCAGGCCTAGAAGAAAGGACAGTTATTATGAGAACAATCGTACTATCAGCATGCCTGGCGCTCGTCTTCAGCTCCATGAACAAACCCTGCCTCGCGCAGGACTCCGGAGTGGATAGCGCCAAGCCGTATCGCAGCCCCGAGCGTTTTGAAAAAGCAATCCAGCGCTTTGAGGCCGCGGATCAGCAACAACCACCTCCACAGGGCGCCATCGTTTGTATCGGCAGTTCGAGCATGCGGTTTTGGCATGAAACCATCGCCGTCGATCTGGCTCCGTTGACGATCATTCCGCGCGGCTTCGGAGGAAGCAACATGAACGATGCGCTTCATTATGCCGATAGAATCGTGCTGCCCTACAGCCCCCGGGCCATCGTGGTGTACGAAGGCGACAATGATGTGGCTCAGGGCGTTTCCCCCGAACAAATTTTGAGCACGCTTCGAAAATTCGTCGATAAGGTGCACACGCGGTTTCCGGAATGCCGCATATACTTTTTGTCCGTAAAACCGAGCATCAAGCGCTGGCACCTGTGGTCCAGGATGCAAGAGGTCAACAGGCTCATTGCAGCGGAGTGCGCGAAGGACAAGCGGCTTGCTTTTGTGGATGTTGCGACCGGCATGCTGAACGCCGAAGGCGAACCCATCAAGAATCTCTTCAAGAAGGATGATCTGCACATGACGGAAGAGGGTTATGTGGTCTGGAAAGACGCATTAAGGCCGGTATTGATGGATGCGGAGCTTCGATATGAGTCCAAGAAGCCTGCCGAATGACTTGATGCAAAAGAGCAGGCATCCAAAAATGAGCTGAATACGACCGACAAACCCGTGCCTCTGCGTAGCGGTTAGTAGGGCTCAACTTATTCCATAGAGCAATATCATGATTCCCGCATGGGTGGGTTCAACGCCGCATACAAGGCACTTGAACCCGCCGGAAATAGTTCGTACGCTCTTGCGGATGAATCAGGAACCGACCAAGCGCCCGGACTGGGACGAATATTTCATGGATATCGCGCATGTGGTTTCGACGCGTGGAAACTGCTGCCGCCGCAAGGTCGCGGCCGTCATCGTGCGCGACAAGCGCATCATTTCCACGGGCTACAACGGGACTCCGCGCGGTATCGACAACTGCTATGAAGGCGGCTGTCCGCGCTGCGCGTCCGATGCGCCTTCGGGCGGCAATCTGGGTGAATGCATCTGCGCCCATGCCGAGGAAAACGCGATCGTGCAGGCGGCCTACCACGGTATCAGCGTGAGTGAGGGCGTGCTTTACTGCACCCTCAGCCCCTGCCTGATGTGTACCAAAATGATTATTAACGCAGGCATCCGTGAAGTGGTCTACGAAACCGAATACCACTTTACGGAGCAGGCCCGCGGTCTGTTTGCAACGGCCCATGTGACCTGCAGACAATTCATGAGGGAATCCGTATGAAGATCGCAGGAGTCATTCCATCGCGCTGGGGATCAACCCGTTTCCCGGGCAAGAGCCTTGCTATCCTGTCCGGCAAACCGATGATTCAATGGGTGGTTGAGCGCGTGAGACAGGCGAAAAAGCTGGATGCCGTGATGGTTGCCACGGACGATTCGCGCATTGCCGATTGTGTTGAAGCACTGGGCCTGCCGGGCGTACAGGTGGCCATGACGCGGTCGGACCACCCCACCGGAACCGATCGTATTGCGGAGGCCATCGAAACACTCGATGTTGATGCGGTGATCAATGTACAGGGCGACGAACCGCTGATCGACCCGGCGCTGATTGATGAGCTTGCGGGGGTCATTGCGTCCGGCGAATGGGACATGGCTACCGCCGCAACACCGATCGAAGACGAAGACCAGATCGCGGATCCATCGGTCGTGAAGGCGCTCTTCAACCGCCACGGACAGGCACTCTATTTTTCTCGTTCCGTGATTCCGCACATCCGCGAACCCGAAGACGTATCGCCCGAAGGTGTCTATTGGCGGCATATCGGCATCTATGCCTACCAGCGGGATTACCTGCTGAAACTCGTGGCGGAGCCGCCCTGCGCACTCGAAAACCTGGAGAAGCTCGAACAGTTGCGCGCGCTTGATATGGGCTGCCGCATGAAGGTAATCAAAACGCGGGACTTCGGCATCGGCGTCGATACCCCCGAAGATGTCGCCAAGGCGGAAGCATTGCTGGCGAAACTAAAATGATCTATAGATTTCCCCGATTAGAAGGATTTCCAATCTGCGGAATCCGTGTACTCTGTGGATTCAATAAACAGGAAGCATTCAATGACCAAGACCATCAATGTTAAGGGTGTTAAATTCGGCGGAAAGAACCCGCTGGCGATGATTGCGGGACCGTGCGTGATTGAGAGCCGGGAAGGCTGCATGGCGATTGCCGACAAACTGGTAAAGCTCTCGAAGCGGCAGCATATTCCGTTCGTATTCAAGGCCTCCTACGACAAGGCCAACCGCACGTCGATCAACTCCTACCGAGGTCCCGGCATCTCCAAGGGTCTGGAGATTCTGGCCGAGATCAAAGAAAAGTATAATGTTCCCGTATTGACCGACGTCCACAGCGTCGAAGAAGTCCACATTGCTTCCAAGGTGGTCGACATCATTCAGCTGCCGGCCTTCATGATCCGTCAGACCGACTTCGTGGTGGCGGCCGGTGAGAGCGGTGCGGTGGTGAACGTCAAGAAAGCGCAGTTTGCCGCGCCGTGGGATATGGCCAATGTCGTCAAAAAGATCGAATCAACGGGCAACACCAAAATCCTGCTTACCGAACGTGGGGCGTCCTTCGGCTATAACACCCTGGTGGCCGACATGCGCAGCCTGATTATCATGCGGGAGATGGGCTATCCGGTCATCTTCGATGCCACCCATTCCGTTCAGTCGCCCGGCGGCCAGGGCGATACCTCCGGCGGCGACGGGCGTTTTGCCCCCTATCTCGCCAGAGGCGCCGCCGCGGTCGGCGTGGACGGCATGTTTATTGAAACGCACCCCGATCCCGCCAACGCCCTCTCCGACGGACCCAATATGATTCCGCTTCAGGATCTCTCCAGGCTGTGGAAAAAACTGGATGCGATCGATCGGATTCGGTAGGAGCGCGTGTCCTCAGGCATCCGCCGCGGCGCGAAATTTCTGGACGCCCTGCCTGCTATAAACTGAGCAATTCCTGCACGTCTTCCCAAGTCAGCTTCTGCATCACCTGCTCATCGGTGGTGAGCGTGGAATCGATGATGCCTTTTTTATGATCCTGCATGGCCACGACCTTTTCCTCGACGGTCCCCTTGGTGATCAGTTTGACGCTGTAGACGGTGCGTTTCTGACCAATGCGATGGGCGCGGTCGGTGGCCTGGTCCTCGACAGCCGGGTTCCACCATGGATCGAAATGAATAACCATGTCCGCACCGGTCAGATTCAGGCCGGTACCGCCGGCTTTCAGGCTCATAAGGAAAACTGGAATGGAGTGGTCTTTATTGAATTTGCGCACGACATCCTGCCGATCTTTCGTGCTGCCATCGAGGTAGGCATATTTTAATTTGCGCTGGTCCATTTCCCTTTTCAGAATGGCCAGCATGGACGTGAACTGGCTGAAAACGAGTACGCGGTGCTTGCTGTCCATCGCTTCGTCGAGCAGCTCGAAGAACAGCTCCATTTTGGCGGAGGGATGTTTGCTATCCACGCCCTCGAGCTTCAGCAGATCGATATGGTTGCAGGTCTGCCGCAGACGCAGCAGCGTTTTGAGAATCTCCATGCGGCTCTTGTTGAACCCGTCCTTCTCCACCATTTCACTGATCTTGGACTTGGAGTCCTCGAGCAGTTGCTTGTAGACCTTGTGCTGATCCTGCGTGAGCTTGCAGGGCGCAATACGCTCGATCTTCGGCGGCAAATCCTTCGCCACCTGCTTCTTGAGGCGACGCAGCATAAACGGGTGCAGCTTGCGACGCAGTTTCATCTGTGCATAGTCGCCCTCCGCCCCCCCATTCAGGATGGGCAGCTCATAGTATTCCCGGAAATCCCTGTGGTGCCCGAGATAGCCCGGCATCAGGAAGTCCATGATCGACCACAGATCGGTCACCCCGTTCTCGATCGGCGTACCCGTGAGCACCAACCGGTGGTCGGCCTTGATTTTTTTGGCGGCCAACGCGTTCTGGGTTGAACGGTTCTTGATGTGCTGGGCCTCGTCGAGAATCGCAATGGAATAGGTAAACTCCAGATGTTTTTCGATATCGCGGCGCATGAGGGCGTAGGAGGTGATCACCAGATCCGTTTTATCAATCTTCTTCCACCGGCGGTGGCGCTCGGTTCCATGAAGAATGAGCACCTTGAGATTGGGCGTAAATCTGGACGCCTCCTCGTGCCAGTTTTCCACGAGACTGGTGGGGCAAATGATCAACGCCGGCTTGCGTTGATGCGACTCATCCGACCGTCCCAACTGAATCCACGCCAGAGTCTGGATTGTTTTTCCCAGACCCATTTCATCCGCCAGAATTCCACAAAAACCGCGTTTTTCGAGAAAGCGCAGCCAGTTGACTCCTTCATGCTGATAGGTGCGCAGGGTTCCCTTCAGGCGGGGGCTCAGTTGCACCGGTTCAACCGAATCCTGTGTGTTCTGGCGCTTGGCACTTTCAATCCACGAGGGGGTCGCCTTGATATCAATCCCGTCCAGGGCGGTGAGCGACGACTCGACATAGCCGCCGTAGACATGGCTCATCCGGAAGGACTCGGGTTTATCGCCCGTACCGATGGCGCAATCCTGGAAAACCTCCTGCGCCTGCAGGATGGCGTCACCGTCAAGCAGAATGGTCCGGCCGTTGCGCTGAATGAATGAATCGCCTTTCATCAAGGCGCTCTGGATATCGCGCTCGGAAATGCTGGCCGTGCCGGCATCGTACTCATAACTGACGTCAAAATAGTCGCCCGTCTCGGCCTCATCGACATGCACGATCGGCATGACATAGTCGGCCGACTCCGCAAACGGCTTGACGCGTCCCTCGAGCTCCACCTGCCATCCGAAGCGGCGAATCTGCGGAACGCCCGTTCCCAGGAAATTCAGCACTTCGCGCGGCCCCACGATATTCCGCAGCGTATCGCCTGCGCGACCGACAAAACCCACGGTCTCCATTTTTTCAACGGCCTCCTTTTCGGCCGTCATATTGCGGATGCGGTAGCGCAGCAGGTCGGTCGGGTCGGGGATGGCGAAGTTTCCTCGCATGTCCGCGCGTCCGGCAATCAGTTCCACTTCATCGTTGTAGCGGGCATACAGCTTGGCCGCCAGTGATGCCGGACTGCCTTTGACCACAAGACGGAAGGCGGGCTTGGCGGGTTTCATATGGAACAGTTCGGGGGTGATGTCTGTGCGCACTTCCATCACTTTTTCAATCTGCGACAGCTCGGTCATCAGGAACGCCGGCACCCCTTCGCGCGAAATGGTTGTTTCACCGCGGTAAATATTCTGCAGCGCCGGAGGCAGTATGCTGCTGACCGGCCAGAACTGCCCCGCACTGTAAATCCATCCCGAGCTGCTTCCAATGATGTATGCGGAATCCTCTTCGTCCAGACCATCGGGAAGCGTGGTCGTAAGGCGCAGCAGCAGTTCGCCATTCTCCCGGTTCATGTCCATTTGCATGGCCATGTCCAGCATGCCGCCATTGACCGGACAGCCATCCTCTCTGCCCTTCTGATGAACCACATGCCCGTGGCTTGCACGCAGCAGATTGATCAGATCATAGACGGACAGCTGCGGCATACTTTTGAGCGCCCCCCTGGATACATCCTCAAACAACCTGAGAACCGTCTCGTCGCGGCGGCTAAATGAAAACGGCACATCGGTGGGCGCATCCGAAACCGAAACCCGGGCTTTGTCGTATTCAATCGATAGGTGCGTGCTGATTTTCCCGCCCGGCAACTGTTCGAGCCAGTTTTCGGCCAGCTCGACAATCAGGCGAGCCTTGACCGCACCCGGTGCACTCTTTCCGACCCGCTGGATACGAGACCCTTCAACCGCCTTGGCAATACGATCGATACGACTGGTCTCGGCTATCACATTCGGGTTGTGCGCGGGATCGGAGTTGCGGCGGATCACCTCCAGCCCCATGGCTACGAGATGCGAGCAGATCAACCCCCGCTCCTGGTTATCGCGGCAGGGACAGTGGTTTTCCACCAACCCGTTCTTCAACACCTCGAACTTGCTGCGCATGCCCCGCGGCCCAAGATTCAGTAAGCCGGTGATATATGGATGATCATAGGACACTTTCTCCACAACACCGCGCTCGAACAGCGCCTTGCCGTCCCGATATGCCCGCCATCCGGCCCAGTCCTTCAGCTTCTTCTTCGTATATGGAAGATTCTCCCGCATGCGCCTGTTTCCACCCTCGTCAAAAAAGGTAACCATTTTCTCCATTTTCTCCAGGAACACCACAAAAAACTACGTGTATTCGCAACCAAGCTTCATAATGTGGCATTATTTGCCTACAATCATTCAGCACCTCGTTGAAAATCGGCTCAAACAAGTTGTTGACGCAAGGGAAGGTGCGTCACATTATGCGCGCCTTTCAAACCGAGGGACCTTCATGCAGCGGATCATGAAAAAATCTAAAATACACACGGCCACGATTACGGGGCTGGAGCTGTATTATGAAGGAAGCATTACGATCGACCGCGACCTGATGGATCTGGCCGACATGCTGCCCGGTGAGCAGGTGCAGGTGGTCAACCTCAACAATGGCGAACGCTTCGTCACCTACACGATCTCCGGCGAACGCGGCTCCGGCGTGATTGAACTCAACGGCCCCGCAGCCCGCCTCGCGGCGACCGGCGACC
>JABDQT010000123.1 GCA_013042165.1 Kiritimatiellales bacterium
TGGCCGACATGCTGCCTGGCGAGCAGGTGCAGGTGGTCAACCTCAACAATGGCGAACGCTTCGTCACCTACACGATCTCCGGCGAACGCGGCTCCGGCGTGATTGAACTCAACGGCCCCGCAGCCCGTCTCGCGTCGACCGGCGACCAGATCATTATCATTTCCTACGGCCACTATAGTGATGAAGAGGCCAGGACCCTTGAGCCGATCGTGGTGTTTGTTGACAAAAACAACCGCCCTGTTCAGAAATGAGCGGCTACCTCTACCAATCGACATCCCATTACTTCGGACAGATCGCCTCCGGTGCCGAGTCTTGCGGCGAAGCCGAACTCAAGGAGCTCGGTGCCACGCATGTCAAACCCGGTTACCTCGGTTTTTACTTTTGCGCCGATCAACGCACCATCTACAACATCGTATACCGTTCGCGCATCTTTTCGCGCATCCTTGCCCCGCTGCTGGCCTTCGATTGCCATTCCGATAAATATCTCTACAAAACCGCACAGCAGATCGACTGGACCGATTTCCTGACCCTGACCAAAACCTTCGCCATCGCCTCCAACGTGGCCGACAGCAACATCCGCAACTCGCAGTATGCCGGACAAATCCTCAAGGATGCGATTGTCGACCAGTTCCGCGAAAAGACCGGCCAGCGCCCCAACGTCGATACCCGTTTTCCCGATCTGCTGCTGAATCTCTATATCCACAAAAACAAGGCGCGCATCAGCGTCGACCTCGGCGGCGGTTCGCTGCACAAGCGCGGTTATCGCACCGAGTCCGTCGAAGCCCCGATGCAGGAGACCCTGGCGGCCACGATTATCCGCCTGTCCGGGTGGTCGGGCGAGCGCCCCCTCTACGACCCCTTTTGTGGTTCAGGCACCCTGCTCTGCGAAGCCTTCATGAAAGCCGGCAACATTCCGGCCGCCTACCTGCGTCCCAAGTTTGGATTCCTGCGCCTGCCCGACTTTGATGCCGCCGTATGGAACCAGGTAAAGACCAAGGCCAACAACGAAACCATCGATGTGCCGGACGAGCTTATCAAAGGCAGTGACATCGGTGCCGATGCGATCAAGGCCGTGCGGGCCAACCGAAACGAACTGCCCGAGATCGGAACCATCAAGGTGCGTCGCACCGATTTTCGCGAGCTGGAAGGTTTTGAAAATACCGTTATCGTCACCAACCCGCCCTACGGCATACGTCTGGGCAACACGGCCGAAGTCGCCGGGCTGCTCAAGGACTTCGGTGATTTCCTGAAGCAGAAGTGCACCGGATCCACGGCCTTTGTTTACTTTGGCGACAAAACCCTCGCAAAGAAACTGGGCCTGAAGCCCGAATGGAAACACCCGCTGCGCGCCGGCGGACTCGATGGCATGCTCTGCAAATATGAGCTCTATTGATCCCGCTTGCTCAACATTCCCTTCTTTCTGTCATTCCAGCGCTTGACTCATCTGGTGAATCTGCACAGAATGGTTCGGCAAAAGGATGCACAAGGATGAGCCAGAATAAATACATCGAAGACTTCATGAAAACCTTCCCTCACGAGGGATTGACGTTCGATGATGTCTCGCTGATCACCCAATATGCCGACTTCCTGCCGGGTGATACCGACATTTCAACCAATCTGACCCGAAATGTCAGCGTGAAAATCCCGTTCCTCAGTGCGGCCATGGATACCGTCACCGAAGCACGCATGGCCATTTCGATGGCGATGCTCGGCGGCATCGGGGTGATCCATAAGAATCTCGACCCCGAGGTGCAGGCACAACACGTCAGCCGTGTGAAACACCACCTCAACGGGCTGATAACCGATCCGATCACGTTCAACGTCAACGACACGCTTGAAACCATTGCGCAGCGTCGCGACGAAAAAGGCTACGGCTTCAGTGGCTTCCCCATTCTGGATGACGAGGGCAGACTGGTCGGTATCCTCACTTCCAAAGATATCCGTTTTTCTCGCTACAAACGTGCTCCGGTTGCAGACATCATGACCACGGATGTCATCACGGCCAAGCCGGATACCAATCTGCGGCAGGCCTACGACCTGATGCAACAGCACAAGATCGGCAAACTGCCGTTGCTTGAAAAAGGAAAGCTGGTCGGTCTGTATAGCTATGCCGATGTGCGCCGCCTGATCGAAAACGAAGAGCCCCTCTTCAACCGCGATGAAAAACACCGGTTGCGCGTTGCGGCCGGTGTAGGCCCGGGCGATTATGAACGCGCCGAAATACTCAACCAGGAAGAGGTTGATGTTATGGTGGTCGACACCGCCCACGGTCATACCAAGGGCGTGATCGAAATGGTCGCGTGGGTCAAAAATAAATTTCCGCACATCGATGTGATCGGCGGCAACATTGCCACCAGCGAAGCGGCGCTGGCCCTGCGCGATGCAGGCGCGGATGCCGTCAAGGTCGGCATCGGCCCCGGCTCCATCTGCACCACCCGCGTGGTGGCCGGAGTCGGCATCCCGCAAATTTCCGCCATCTATGCGGCATCCACCGCGCTCAAGGGCGAAATCCCGGTCGTCGCCGACGGGGGCGTACGCAACTCCGGCGATATTGCCAAGGCACTCGTGGCCGGCGCCGATACGGTCATGATGGGTTCGGTTCTCGCGGGCACGGAGGAGAGCCCTGGCGAAAAAATCATCTACGAAGGCCGCCAGTTTGTCATCTACCGCGGCATGGGCAGTCTGGATGCCATGAAGTCGCGCGAAGGCAGCCGCCAGCGGTATGGCCTGAGCGATGACGACGATCTTGTTCCGCAGGGCATCGAAGGCATGGTTCCCTTTGCCGGAACCGTGAACAAAGTCATGAAACAGTATTGCGGCGGGCTTCAAGCCAGCCTTGGCTACTGCGGCGCGGCAAACATTCGTGATCTAAAGACAAAGGGCCAATTCGTGCGGGTCTCCCATGCCGGCTCCATCGAAGCTCATGCGCATGATGTTAAAATCACAAAGGAAGCACCGAATTATCGGCGTTAAAAGATATGTTTAAATCAGTCACTTATCTGTTCGTATTCCTCCTGGTCGTTTTACTGTCCGGATGCGCGCTGATCAAAGTCATTACGGTGCCGGTAAAAGCCACGACTTCTGTGATCGGCGGCGCGGCAGACGTTATTGATTAGGAGCAACGCCCATGAAAACGGCTCTGGTTCAGATGAACCCGACGGTCGGTGCGCTTGAGCACAATGCCGACCGCATCGCATCTCTGGCTGCGCAGGCTTTTCACGAGGGTGCCCGACTGATTGTATTTCCCGAGCTGGCCGTTTCCGGCTACCCCCCTGAAGACCTAATTTTAAAGGATCATTTCTGCGGTGACTGCGAAGCTCAGCTTCACCGGCTGAAGACGCAACTCCCGCCCGATGCCACCGTTGTGGTCGGCACTCCCCTTGCCCGGAAGGGCAGGAAATATAACGCGGCCGTCGTCTTTCGCGGATCCGAAATCATTGGTGAATACCACAAGATGCTGCTGCCGAATTACGGGGTGTTCGATGAAAAACGGTTGTTCGAGCCAGGCACTCAACCCCTCGTCATCGGGATTGACGGACAAAAGGCGGCCATCCACATCTGCGAGGATTCATGGGCGCCGGATGGAGCCGCAGTAACCGCGCTGGAAGGCGAAGAGATTGACTTGCTTATCAACCTCTCGGCCTCGCCCTATCACCGCGGCAAGCTGATCAACGATCGGATTGAGGTTCTTGCACAGACCGCGCAGCGCCTGGCTGCCACCCTGTTCTATTGCAATATCGTCGGCGGACAGGATGAACTCGTGTTCGATGGAGCCAGCATGATCTTTTCCACCGACGGATCCCGCATGGCCCGGGCGAAACAGTTCCGGGAAGACATCCTCTATTTCAACGAATCCCCGGTGCGCAAGGAAGCGCCTCTTTCCGAGATGGAGGAGGTGTACGAGGCGCTTAAACTCGGCCTGAGAGATTATGTCGACAAGATCGGCTT
>JABDQT010000133.1 GCA_013042165.1 Kiritimatiellales bacterium
GTCACGATCAACATGATCAGCTTGACCGGTTCGCCGTCCGGTGCATCGAATTCAAGACCCTGCCGGCAGATGGCCATGACGCCCTGGATCGACGGGCCTTTCTCGGTATGACCGTGCGGAATGGCGATGCCCCGCCCCATGGCGGTCGACATATCCTTTTCGCGTGCAACGATCGACTGATAGAGCTCTTCCTGACTGATGTGCTCGACCCGATGCGTGCGCATCAGGAAGTTTACCAGCTGGCGGATGGCATCCCATTTATCCATGGCCTTCAGATCAACCACGATAAACTCTTCGGCCAGAAACTCAACCAGCCGCTGCCGGTCGCGGTTCGCCTCGCCCGACCGCGCCAGCGCCGCCTTGGTGCAGAACGGCCCGACGATCTCCGCAATGGTTACCCCTGCGAGGATGATGGCGCTCACCGTCTGTATGATGGTTTCAGGAATATAGAGATCGTTGCTCAGCAGAACGACGAGGCCGATGGCAATACCGGACTGGGGATAGAGGGCGAAAGACATATTTTGCCAAATGCGCCCCGAACACTTTCCAACCAGGCCGCCGAGTGCGGCACCGATGCTTTTCCCGAGCACGCGGGCACCGACATAGATGAGCGCCAGAAGCCCTACTGCGAGCATGGCATCCAGATGCAGGGAAACTCCCGCCAGCGTGAAGAAGCAGACATAGAGAATCGGTTCGAGCGGAACCAGCGTGGTCAGCTGCCGTTCCGCCACCTCCGAGCTGTTGCCCAAATATACTCCGAAAAACAGATTCACCAGCAACGGGCTGAGTTGCAGATAGGCGGCCAGGCCATCGAGCAGCATGATCGCCAGCAGAATGGTCGTGAAGTCATGAAACTTGGGCTTGCTGACCAGCACTTTGGCCACCCATCCCGTAGCCAGCCCCAGCGACAGCGCCCCGATAAGGTGATAGCCGGAGAGCAGCAGCGCATCGTCGACTTTTCCGGTGGTCTCCCCGCTTTCGAAGTAGGCGGCCACAAAAGTCCGCATCATCACGAACAGAAGGATGCAGAGGATATTGTTCAGCGCCACCGCGGAGATCAGCGTTTTCACAAACGGGCCCTTGGCACGACTTTCACGGATCAGCGCGATGGTGGTGGCCGGAGCCGTGGAGGCTGAAATGGCGCCCAACAGGCAGGTGGTCGGCCAGTCCATTCCGAATAACCGGGCCGCAATCATTACGGTGATGAAGGATAAGCTAACCTCGAAGAGTGAAATGGAGATGATGCGGCGCAGTGAATTATGGATGCGGCGGTATGAGAGGTGCCCCCCGATGCTTACCGCCACCAGACTCATCGCAAACGTCGAAAGGGGCTGCAGATCATGCAGCTGCTCGTGGGTGCCAATCAGCCCCAGACAGGCGGGCCCCACCACCACACCGCCGAAAATATTTCCGGTCACATGCGGCAAACGCATCAGCTTGGCCACCCAACCGCCCGTAAAACCGGCCAGAATAAGAATCCCGACCACCAGGAACGGGCTCAGGTGTTCCGTATGCATAATTGAGCTGAATATCTGATGTAACGCTTCCAAATGGTTTCCCTTGCTTACTGGTTCATCGCGGAAATTGCAGCATATTGTTGCAAAGCAACCCTGGGCTGGCAAGAAATCAGGATGAAATCTAAACAACCCAACTTACTTGCACTCTTTCCTCGACAAAATGAGTGAGACTTTTAATCATTCGAATGTTCGAAACAGGGCATTGCATGCGGTGATGTCCAAACAAGGAGGCGAAGATGAAAAGGATACTGACCGTGCTTAGTATCGGATTGCTGACCACATTCATGTGTACAGCCACATCGCAGGCCATGAGCCGCGTAAAGAAATGCTGCGGCGACGACCCATCCCAATGCTGCGGAAAAGCGGCTGAAAAAACCGCTTGCTGTGGCGATGATGCTTCAAAATGCTGCGGCAAGGCCGCTGCAGAAAAAGCACACACGCACTAACCCGCGCACTCAGAAACCCGGCCATAGACCATGGCCGGGTTTTTTGGTCAGCCGCATTCCCGCGTAAAGGAAACCTGGTTTCCGAAAGGTCGCTGAATACGCATGCACAATCGATGACAGCCGCATTTCCGATAAAAACAGATCGCCGTTTTCCGTCTGTTGCTTCAGCGTATTTCACCCATCGATTCAACAAGGTGTTAGATCAACAAACAAGGCGTTAGGTTTAACTCCATGCACGGTGCATGGAGCAACAGCAGAAATGAACAACAGGAGGATAGATCATGGGTATGATGAAGGAATTCAAAGAGTTTGCCATGCGTGGCAGCGTGGTCGATATGGCAGTCGGCATCGTAATCGGCGGTGCGTTCAAGACGATTGTATCGTCATTGGTGGCCGATATTATAATGCCACCGATCGGGCTGTTGCTTGGTGATGTGGACTTCGCGCAGCTTGCTATCACTTTGAAGGAGGCCAGCGGCGAAGCCGCCGCGGTGACCATGAATTACGGCATTTTCATCCAGACGATCGTCGATTTCATCATCCTCGCGTTTGCGATCTTCATGGTCATCAAGGGACTGAACTCCATGAAGAAGAAGGAGGAAGAAGCTCCGGCCGCACCTCCCGAACCGTCCAAGGAAGAAGCACTGCTGGGCGAGATCCGCGATCTACTGAAACAGAAATAAGCTAGGTCGACAGCATACGGAACATCAATCGGGGGTCGCATAACGCGGCCCCCGTTTTGCTTATCCGGCATCCGGCGTTTCCGGGCAGACGTCATAGTCCTTGCCGAAGAAAGCCCTGGCGGAAAAAAACCAGACAGAAACCAGTCCCCACCCCAGCCCCAGCAGCACACCGGCGTCGATGATTCCGCGCCACGGCTGCGGAAGCTGCCGCACCAGGACAATGAGCAGGATAATCATGGTGGTCAGGCTGTAGGCCACGATCTTGCGCTTGCGGGTGGCATGGAAAAACCCCATGCAGAAAAGCGGAGCAAGCAGTATGCGGACAAGCGTCGGGTTTTGCTTGAGATAGCGTGCGCGGGCCGCCGCGCGCGGTGAAAACTTGAGGTGGAACCCTTTATACCCCTCGGCATAACCCATAAAGAGCAGACTGGCCACCAAGGCCGCCCAATGAATCCAGCCGAAGGTCGAGCATTCCAATTCCTCCACATAGGGATAGAGGCAAAAAAGACCGCGCCCGAAAATGAGGCTCAGCCCGGCCACCCCCCAAAGGGCTCCAATTGCTCCCAGGATTGAAAAATCGGTCTTCCTGCTCGTGCTCATAACGAACCTTGTCTTTCTGCTAAAGCGATAAATTTGCGAATCTTTCAGAAACGGTAAAAGCGCGGACTCTATCAGTGGTATTGCCGCGAAAAGAAGCTTTTTGAAGGCACAATAATTCTGGCACATGAACTGCTATAATACAGGCACATCTCCTCCTCACCAGGCAGTGTACTGATCTCGTATCAGTGCACTGCCTGTTTTTTTGTCCACCCAATCGAGCAGCTCGCCGGCGGCCGGCAAATGGCTCTTTTTTAAGAGCACCACGGCATTCTTCCGCAGTTGGGTCACACCGGCATACGCAACCGCATTGCTCCTGATCAACCGCCGCAGCTGCGCGGCGGGGGTCTTCAGCAACCATTCGAGATCCACAGGGATGCGTGTATCGACCTTGTCTTTTGGCGGGCAGACCACGGTACACTCATCGCAGCCAAACAGCCAATCCCCGATCATCTCTCCCTCTTTTCGATTCAACACACTGCGTTTCTCGATCGTGAGGTAACTGATGCATTTGCGCGCATCGATCGGCTCGCCGAAACGGATGGCGTCCGTCGGGCATTTTTTTATGCATGCAAGACAGTCATTGCAGGCGAACGGCATCTTCGGTTCGCGAATAACCTCCGGCAGTTCGGCATCCACAAACAGACAGCCGATAAACACGCGTACATTGGTGCGGTCGGGCACACGCAGCAGATCGTTTCCGCCGATGACGCCCAATCCGCCGACCGTAGCGAAAAGCCGCTCATAGACCGCCTTGGTATCGACCGCCGCCTCAGCCTCAATATTCTCTCCCAGCAGGGTCTTCAGCTCTCCAAGCATCGCCTGACCGTTGGAGTGATAGTCGACTTCCTTTGCATAGGCCGAAATATAACCCAGCAGCGCATCGTCGGGCGGCGGCGGAAAAGGATGCGTTGCCGCAGGATCGCCCCATCGATTGGTGAAGGTCAGCACAATGACCGACCGGGCGAAAGGGAAGGTTTTCCATGGATCAGACTTGGCCGCGAACATGCGCTCGAGATAATCCATCTCACCGTGCAGTCCGGCTTTCAGCCAATCGGAAACGAGCGCGTTGTTTTCAACAATCCGCTTCTTCAGCAAGGGATTGTCCATGCGGATGCAGGCCGCCGAATGCGCGCCCACACGTGCCGCGGCCTCAGCCAGCCACAAACGAAACGCTTCAGAACTCATTCTCTTGGAATCATCAACCACGGAATATACTGAATACACGGAAGAGGCTTGAATAGCGAATTATTCCGTGTATTCAGTATATTCCGTGGTGAGTCGTCTAAAAGTTTTATTTATATTCGTGGACGGGCTCGGCATTGGCCCCGCCGATCCAGCAACCAATCCGTTATGCAGCCCGCAATACCCATGCCTTGCCCGTCTATTGGCAAACGCTGTACCGCTCGATGCCTGCCTCGAGGTCGAAGGCCTGCCGCAGAGCGCCACCGGACAAGCCACCCTGCTGACCGGAGTCAATGCGGCAAAACAGATGGGCCGACACATTGAAGGCTTCCCACCGCCGGCACTCAAGAAACTGATCGAACACGAGAACCTGTTTTCCAAACTCCGTAAAATCGGCAAGCAGCCGACCTTTGCCAATTCCTATTGGACGACCGATCCGCATCGGATCCCGCCTCGCAGGCAATCCGTCACGACGGTCATGACCCTGTCTGCCCTCGGGCATGTTCGCGGCAGGAACGAGCTGCTCGAGGGGAAGGCGGTGACGCATGACATTACCCGCTGGACCATGCATGCACGCGGGTATGACGGCCCGCTGGTAACGCCTGAAACCTCCGCCGGACATCTGCTTGATGTGGCGGAGGAGAACGATTTCACGCTGTTTGAATATTTCCTGACCGACCGGGCAGGCCATTCAGGCAACCCTGAACTGGTATCCCGGAGCCTCGAGAATCTGGAACGCTTTATGGCCGGACTGCTGTCCTTTTCCGAGCAACCCAATTGCCTGCTGATGCTCTCAAGCGACCATGGCAACATTGAGGATGGCTC
>JABDQT010000145.1 GCA_013042165.1 Kiritimatiellales bacterium
TGAGTGTTGCGGTCAATGGTGCGCTTTCCGGCACGCCTTCGCATGGCGATGTGGGTGCAACCCCGTTTGTCGTGAAGGTTGAAGATGCTGCGCTGGCTTCCGATACCGCCACCCTGAATATTTCGGTGGTATCGGTGTATAACGCGTGGTCGAACCAGTACAGCCTGGCTGAGGGTCCGACCGGCGATGATGACGGTGACGGCCTGAAAAATCTGGCGGAATACGGCCTCGGCGGCAATCCGACCAATCCTTCCGATCGCGGCTATCAGCCGACCTACGGGCTGGCGAGCGGGGGCGGATCGAACTGGCTGGAATATATCCACGTCCAACAGACCGATCCCAACAGCGGCCTGCTCTACTATCTGGAGCTTTCCGACAATCTCGTCTCGAACGTCTGGACCAACACCGGCTATACCGTCGTCGGCAGCGGCCCGTTCACCAACGGACTCGACGCCGTCACCAACCAGATTAGTACCGACAGCAAAGACCAGCAGTTTATCCGGCTGAAGATTGAGCAAAATTAAAGCAGATGAAGTAGTGTCATAGCCTTTGGGACGAATGTGGCGCAGGCTTCCGGCCTGCCTCACATTCGATACTCGTGTTGCTTCAGCAAAAGCTCAACCGCCCGATTCATTACGCCGAATTGGATAAGCGGGTGAATAAAGGGTGGCCGGCATTGAATCCGTTCCGGATCCGCGTTTCTTGTTCATCGGCAACGTATTACAGGTGGTTTATAAAAACCCCCGGTTTATTCGGCCGTTTTCTTTGTCCAAGATCATGCTGTATCGACGTTAGACTGAGTGACCGATGCAGAAATTTCGATATGCAGCGGTTGAAAGCAGAATCGGAACTCATCGGCTACATACGGTTCCGGGATTTGTCCGCCTTCCTCTGCGGAGGGTGGCGTAGCTGGAAAATCGGTTTTTATCAGCGAATGTCGCGGGGGCCGCATGTTGGTTTGTTGTATCGCCCGCGTGCATGGTTTTTACCGATGTGAATCAACGATGACCATATGCTGGTCCGGTTTTACTTATTGAAGCCGGTTTTTTTTGCATAAAACGCTGTTGTATAAGGCGCAGTGCTTTTAAAGTGGCCAGCGTTTGATTTGAATTAGATCTTGTGTCTTTTAATGAGAGAAGGAGGGGTATATGAAGTATCTGAGTTCGATGTTCTGTGTGGCTTTATTGGTCGGTGTTGCACTGGCTGAACAGCCGAAAACAAAAGAGTATAACGTCTTATTTATCGCTATTGACGATCTGAACGACTGGGTGGGTTGCCTTGGAGGCAATCAACAGGCGATTACCCCGAACCTCGATCGATTTGCCGAGAGTGGCATGGTCATGAACAAGGCCTATTGTCCCGGCACCGTCTGTGGACCCAGCCGCTCCTCGCTGTTGACCGGTAAACAATCCGCAAACACCGGGTTATACGGGAACGGGAACAACCTGAAGCATTCCGAAGTGACGAAAGAGCTGGAAACGCTGCCGGAATATTTCGGCAACCGCGGTTACCATACCCTCTCCACCGGCAAGATCTTCCACAAGCATGGCGATCCCAAGGCACCGGATGGGATGGATCAGGGCCAGTGGGCGTTTCATGAATTTTTTGACGCGAAGGGTGGCAATCAAGGCATGGCCTGGGAAGAAGAGCCGAAGGTCGAGGGGATCAAATCCGGGGGATCGCGTTTTGCCTGGGGTGCCTGCAATGCACCGACCGAAAAGACCAAGGACTATGCTTCGAGCAAGTGGGCGGCCGATCAGCTGGACCGCGATTTTGACGGCAAGCCGTTTTTTATGGCACTGGGCATCTCCAAGCCGCATCTGCCTTGGTTTGTTCCGCAGGAGTTTTTCGACATGTACCCGCTGGATAAAATTGAACAGGTCAAGTTCCGTCGTGATGACCTCGATGATGTTTTGCGGGCTGACGGAAAACCGCTCTACAAGCCGACCGATCGGTTCCTGCTGGCCGACCAAACCGGCATGCACAAAAACGCGCAACGCGCCTATCTGGCCTGTGTCAGCTATGCCGACTATTGCGTGGGCGTCGTTCTGGACGCGCTGGCAAAAAGCAAGTATGCGGACAATACGATCGTCATGATCTGGGGCGACCACGGCTGGTATCTGAGCGAAAAGATGCACTATGGAAAAACGCATCTGTGGGAGGAGTCCTGTCGCGTACCGTTCATCGTAAAGGTGCCCAGCGTCACCCCGCCCGGTGTCAAATGCGAGGGGATCGTCAACCTGCTCGACATGTATCCCACGCTTGTTGACCTTTGCGGCCTGCCGCCGAACAAGGATAACGATGGGCGCAGCTTTGCCAAACTGCTGGCGAATCCTTCCATGAAATGGAATGAGCCCACCTTGACCACGTATCAATACAAGAACCACTCCCTGACGGATGGACGCTACCGCTACATCTGGAATGGCGGCAAGAAAGGCGGCGGATCGGAGGAGCTGTATGATCATGAAATTGATCCGCAGGAGTACACCAATCTGGCCTCAAATCCGGAATACAAAGATGTGATCAAGCGGTTTAAAAAATATCTTCCGGAACACAACGAGCCCGAAAGTCCGAGAAACGTTCATCCGAAGCCGAAGCAAAGATAGAGGAAGGCATGATCCGGTATGCTTTATTAGCGAGCGGCTTGCTGTTCGCGGCGGCTTCTTTTGCAGAAAACGGCTTGGGCGTTTCAAGTTGGGCGGGTTGGAGGCCCGGGCAGGTTTCGCGGGAAGATTGTCCGGAACTGCGCAGTGTGCCCCTCATCCTGAAATGGAACCAGCTGGAGACTGCTCCCGGAAAGTATTCCTTTGAAAAACGGTTGGGTGAACCGTTGCGGCTCGCCGATATGGATGATCTGCATGTGACGCTCATGATCTGGGTCGGCCCGACATGCCCTTCATGGATCTATGAAAAAGGCGTTCCGGTGGTGATCACCGACCGCACGGTGAATGCTCTGGGGCAGAAGACCGATAGCCAGAAAAAATATCCATACTATCTTCACCCGGAATACAAAAAACGGTTTATGGCGTTGATTGACGCATTGGGAGACTATGTCGACAATCTTCCGCCCATGCTGAAAAAGCGCATTGTTTTTGTGCAGAGCGCCGAAGGGTCAACCGGGGATGGCCAGCCCTATAAAGGCCGGCCGCTCGATCAGCAATATGAGATTTCCCGCGAGGTCTGGAATGATTTCAGGCTCGATACCTGGAAAGCCTACCGAAAAGCACTTCCCGATATTCCGATTCTGGTCAACTCCGACGCCAACAAAGGCAGGGAGACCGAATGGCTGCTGGAGAATATGGACGTCATCGCGCTCAAGTACGGCATGTTCAGTCACGGCTACCATGTGAGCGGAAACACGGAACGTCTTGCCAACTTCCAAACATTGGAAGCAGAGGCAAAGAAGCGCGGGAAATCGGTGCTGACGCGCGGTGAGATGGATGGTGAGCTTTTTGTGATGGGCTGGTCAAAGCGCAACGTATCGCAGGCGCTGTACTGGTCGGGGCTGTTTGCCAGCCATTGCCGGTTGGATCTCTGGAACATCCCGCACAAGGCGCTCAAGGATTCAACGAATTGGCCGGCTCTGGCTTTCTATAATACATATGCAGGTCAGAATGATCCTGCAAAGGCCACGGCCGCCTTCTGCGCGTTGCGCGATGGACTCGATGCGGCGGACTTTGATCGGTTCCCCAGTGAAACGTTCGGCGGAAAACCCGGCAGCAAGAAAGATAGGCAACGTTATTTGAATATCGCTGAGGCCTATTCCGAATATGGCGCGCGCATGGACGATCCAGCCAAAGCGCTCGGCGGCGGTATGCTCAACCGCAAGCGGAGCGGATCGAACGATGTCGGCTGGGGGATTCTGCCGGGCAACTATTCGCGTTTCCTGACGCAGCTCAATCCCGGCTCGGGTGATGTCGGACGTTGGAATATCGATGACTCCATATATGGCCGCTTTGCCCGGGCGTTTGAGCATGAATCCGGCAAAACCCAAATGCGTTTTAAGCTCGATCCGGCCTTTAAGGTCAGGTCCGCTAGGGTAAGCATTACCTATCTGGACAAAGGAAAGGGCAGCTGGTCGCTCAATGCCGGCAGTAAGACTGTTTTGAGTGTCCAGAATTCCGACACCGGAGAGTGGAAGATTGCGACGGGCACGCTGTCTATGCCATTACAGGCCGAGCTCGTTTTGAAGTATGAAGCCGGAGACGACACGGTCTTTCATATGATTGAGGTTAAAACGGTAAATGAAGAATAGATTTAAACTCCTTCTTCCGGCAGTGGTGCTGAGTGCCGGAGCGATCATGGCCGCGGAGCGGCCCAATATCGTCATGCTGCTTGCGGATGATCTCGGGTACGGAGATCTCGGCTGCTATGCCGGGCCGGTAAAGACGCCGGCACTCGATGAGCTGGCGGCGCGCGGCGTGCGCTTTACTGACTTTTATTCGGGGGCCGCGGTGTGCTCGCCCTCGCGTGCGGTACTGCTGACGGGACGGCATCATATCCGGACGGGCGTCTACAGCTGGATAGAAAACAAGAGCCAGCGCTCCCATCTGCTGGAGCGGGAAATCACGCTGGCAGAAGTCTTGAAGTCGGCCGGTTATTCAACCGCGCATTTCGGCAAATGGCATCTTGGACTGCCGAATGAAACGATGGATAAACCGACTCCCGCCGACCATGGATTCGACTATTGGTTCGCCACGGAAAACAATGCGAAGCCCAGTCATCGTGATCCGATTAATTTTATCCGCAATGGAGAGCAAGTGGGCCGGCTGGAGGGCTATTCCTGCCAGCTGGTGGTCGATGAAGCGCTTCAGTGGATGGAAAAACGGCCGGATCAGACCCGTCCGTTTTTTATCAATCTCTGGTTTCATGAACCGCATCGGCCGCTGGCGGCGCCCGATGAGCTTACGAAGCGGTATGGCGATGCGGATAGTGAGCTCGCCGTCTATTCCGGCACCATCGATCATACGGACCGCGCAATTGCCCGTTTGCTGGAAAGATTGCAGGCGGAGGGGATTGCGGACGATACCTTGATTATTTATGCTTCGGACAACGGCAGCACGCAGCAGGAGCGGACCGGTGGACTGCGGAGTAAAAAAGGGAGCAACTGGGAGGGTGGCATCCGCGTGCCGGGCATCTTTTGCTGGCCGGGACACCTGCCGGCAGGGAAGCTCGAGTCGGCTCCGGCCGGTCTGGTGGATGTGCTTCCGACCGTGTGCGGATTGCTGGATATTGAACCGCCGGACATTCATCTGGACGGATCTGATCTGACGGGACTGTTGACGGGCCGGGCGGAAGATTTTAACCGCCATCAGCCGCTGTTCTGGCATCTGCAGAAATCACTGCCGATCGTGGCGATGCGCGATGGCGACTGGTCGCTGGTGGCCGATCCGGACTATGAGCTGTCCACGAAGAACAAGTTTGATGAAAAATGGATTCCGGCGATCAAGAGCGGCGACTATAAAAACTATCGGTTGTTTAACCTGAAGAATGATCCCGCCCAGAAACATGATTTGGCTGCCGCGAATCCGGAGCGGGTGGAGCGATTGAGAAAGAAATTATTGGAGATTAATCAAAGTGTCATGGCCGACGGGCCGGATTGGCATGAAACAGAGGAGTAACGCGTGAAAAGTAGACTGATATGGATTTTTTGTATGGCGAGCCTGGCGTTTGTTGCGCAGGGCAAACCGAATGTTATTTTTATTCTGGCGGATGATCTGGGATATGGCGAACTCGGCAGTTACGGCCAGGAAATGATCAAGACGCCGCATCTGGACCAGATGGCAAAAGAAGGGATGCGCTTTACGGATTTTTATGCCGGCAGCACGGTTTGTGCGCCATCCCGCTGCAGCCTGATGACCGGGCGGCATACGGGGCGCGTTCTGATCCGCAATAACTCGGCCGGAAGGGTTAATCTCGGGCCGGATGACATCACGATCCCGATGCTGATGAAGGAGGGCGGATACACTAACGGGATTATTGGAAAATGGGGACTCGGCAAAGAGGGTTCCGAGGGGATTCCACGTAAGAAGGGATTTGATTATTTCTATGGTTATCTCGACCAGAAGCACGCGCATAATTTTTATCCGGAATTCATTATCCGCAATGAGGAGCGGGTGAAACTGCGTAACGTCGTGGAGCATGGCAGCGGACGGGGAGATGGCATTGCTTCGGTGCGATTGGATTATACGCACGATCTGTTTGCTGAAGAGGCGCTGGAGTTTGTTACCCGGAACAAGGATAATCCGTTCTTCCTCTATCTGGCCTACACGATTCCCCACGCCAACAATGAAATGGCCCGAATGACGGGCGAGGGCAACGAGGTGCCGTCCGATGAGCCTTATTCCAAGATGGATTGGCCGCAGGCGGAAAAAAACAAGGCCGCCATGATTACCCGTATGGATAAGGATATCGGCAGATTGTTCGAGAAACTGCAAGAGCTGGGAATCGACGAAAATACCTTGGTTATTTTCACGAGCGATAACGGCCCGCACATGGAAGG